>JAJRQL010000211.1 GCA_024280265.1 Deltaproteobacteria bacterium | reverse complement strand
TTGCTGTAATCCTGGCTTGGGTGCCTGTGTTCAATGAACCAGAGGAGCGCGAGGAACATTGCCAAGGCAGAAAAAAGAAAACAGAGAAGTAGGTTTCGAACAAGAATGGCCATAGTTAATCCCGGGAAAAAGAATTTGTATTTTGTGCCTTACTCCATGAAAATTGTAATAAAAAACACGAAACCATGAGAGGTTGTTGAAATCTTAAGTGTAGAGTTACCAACAAGGCACTTACATCCCTCAAAGCGGTACAGAAAAGAGTCCAGCGACTCTAAAACATTTTCCGACTTGTCGGGTTAAATTTCCACCGGTTGGTTCGTATTGCAGTAAGACAGCGCTTCGTATAATGAGGAAGAGAGTCTGCATTTTTTAAAGGGAATGAATGTGTTTGTCAACCAAACACCCTCCTTGACCGTCTCTGACAATGGTAACTATTACCGAATTTAAAATAAAAAGAGCCCTGTGGAAATTTTTCCACAGGGCTCTTTTTATTTGCTGTCTGGAGTGAATACAATATTTCTATTTCCAACGTATGGGAAATTACATGCCGCTGACTGCCTTCAACCATCCACCAACGAGTGCCAGGGGGCCACCAGACTGAAACATTGCGCTGGCAAGGCAGGCGATGCTCCAGAGGCCAACTACTCCGGCAAATGCGGCAATGGTGCCTATGATAATTTTGTCAATTTCGGTGGAGACTGAGGTTTTAGAGTCAGTCTGGGCGGCACTTCCGGTCTTCTGTTTAGTCAAAACTGTTTCTGTCATCTCTTTCCTCTCAGGTTGAAAATAGGTAGGTTAAATTGTTTTATATAAAATGTTCCAGGTTACATTCCAGCAAGTGCTTTGAAATAACTGCCAACCAGTTGCAATGGCCCACCTGCCTGGAACATGGCACTAAACAAGCAGGCAATGCTCCAAAGTGCTACTACTCCGGTAAATGCAGCAATTGAACCAATAATAACCTTATCAATCTCAGCGCTGACTGAACTTTTAGTAGCATCATGAACTCCGACTGTGCTTTTCTGTTGTATAAGTGTCGTGTTACCCATGGTGTCTCTCCATATTAAGGTTGACGGTTGTTGCTGTGCTGTGTTTCTTAATTCGCACATGCCGTGCCAGAGTGACTCGCAGGTGGGTCTTATGTGTGTGGCTATGTGTAATGTGCTGTAAACACAGGGTTTAAATATTCACTGCGACAAGCTGTCCCATTGGATGGGACGGCTTGGTGTCCCGATAGTGTCCCGATAGTGTCCTGTATGTGTCCCGTATGTGTCCTAGGGTGGGACATTGGATGGTGGGGAGATACTGTTACAATTTTAGAGCAGGATGATTTGCCAGACGGAGGGCTGGAATTATTTATTGTTTTATAGCCCTTCTATGTGGTAGCGTTGCATCTGTCTGTACAAGGTAGAACGGGCAATTCCTAACAACTTAGCGGCTTTTACCTTGTTGCCATTGGCTTTCCTGATGGCATCTATGATTTTTTCATCTTCTCGCTGATATTCAAGGTTTGTAGAGAATAAGGTGATGGGCTCTTCGTCTTCGGTATCTTTGGATAGCTGAGGAGGGGCTGAGGGAAGAATCACTTTTGGGGAAGGTTGCTGCAATTCTTCAGGTAGGTGCTTCAGGAGCAAAACAGGACCGTTGCAGAGGACACATGCTCTTTCCATGACGTGGCGCAACTCTCGTACATTGCCGGGCCAGTCGTACCGGGACATACAGTCCAGAGCCTGGTCGGATATGGTAGCAATTTTTTTGTTAAGTTGTTTTCGGAAGATAGTAAGGAAATGGGTTGCCAAGAGTGGTATGCCATTTATTCGTTCACGAAGAGGGGGAAGTTTCACCTCTATAACTTTTAGACGGTAGTACAGGTCTTCACGAAATTTCCCCTGTGAAACCATTTCCTGGAAGTCGACATTAGTGGCAGCAATAATCCGAACATCGACCTGAATAGGAGTGTCCTGTCCAACCGGGGTGAAAGTTTTTTCCTGGAGGAAACGCAGGAGAAGAAGCTGGGTGCGTGGTGAGATGTCTCCAATCTCATCAAGAAACAGGGTACCACCGTCAGCCTGTATAAGTCTTCCGGGTCTATCACGGTCAGCACCCGTAAAAGCACCTTTGGAATGGCCAAAGAGTTCGCTTTCAAGCAGGGTTTCGGTTGTGGAAACACAGTCAATTTTAATAAGAGGTTTGTCTCTTCTGGAACTTTCTGCATGCAATGCTTCAGCAGCAAGTTCTTTTCCTGTACCAGACTCACCTGTGATGAGAACAGCGGTATCAACTTTTCCTATATCCTCTATCATCTTATAGACTTCCTGCATGACACTGCTGGCACCAACATAGCCGTGGAACCTGTCCCTTATTTCCCTTACTTCTTTGGGATCGTCACTGCTGAGATCCCTGGCAACAATAACAACACCCTGAAATTCATTATCTTCACCACGAAGCGGCGAAGCGTTCAGGCTTATGAGTTTTGTGGTGTCGTCACTGGTATGGTATTCAATCAGGTGTTTCCTGACTTTAATTCCATCCTGCAGAACTTTTCTGGCATCTCGAATACAGGTAAAGGCAACTTCTGTGGGAAGTTGATTTAATGCGGGTGGGCCATCTTTCCCTGTCTCTTTGAACCATTGCTCCGCAGTTTCATTTAATTGAACAATCTGCATTTTAGAATCTATGGTGATAATTGCATCACTCACCGATTGAAATATGGTTTCAAGGTAGCGACGATACTTTTCATTTTCACGTTGCAGGCGACCGGCTTTATTCTCAAGGTACCAGTGAATAAGTGCCTGCCGGGTAAAGCGGAGAAGAGTTTCCTTATTGACTGGTTTTGAAATGTAATCAAAGGCGCGGTTCCGAACGGCTTCAGCAGCTGATTCAAGGTTTGGGAACCCTGTGATCAGAACCATTGGACACATCATCCCGAGTTCCCTGGTTTTGCGAAGCAGGTCAGTTCCACAGGGGCCAATCAAAACAATATCGCTGATGATCAGATCATAGGGGGTATTTTGAAGTTCCTCAACAGCTTCATCAAATGTCTCAACTGTCTTGACATGATGATATCCTGCAGAGGTAAGGAAAATTTCAAAGGTTTGTCTGATCGATTCTTCGTCGTCGACAATAAGTATTTTTGCAGTGTATAAATCTTTGTCCATAAACTTAGATCCCAGCGGGGAGTTCCATGATTATTTCAGTATATTTATCAAGGATGGAATTGACCTTCAGGTCTCCGCCATGATCTTTTAAGATACCGTAACTGATACTCAAACCCAGTCCTGTACCTTCACCAGGTGCTTTGGTGGTGAAAAAAGGTTCAAAGAGGCGCTCAAGGAGTGATTGTGGAAGGCCGGTACCATAATCCTTTACAACTATAGTGACCATGGGAAATTTTATGTTTTCGTGGTATTGGTATGTTATATCGATCTTTTTCTCAGGATGGTACCCGGGGTACCTGGCGTTTAACGCGTAGCGGCTATTACTGATCAGGTTAACTAGAACCTGTTGCAGTTGCTGAAAGTTAGCTATAATGAGGTGGTCTTTTTCAGGATAGCAGGTCTTTATTGTAATCCCCTCTTTTTTTAACTGGTGCTGCACCAGGGTGAGGCTTTCTTTTATAATTGATACAGGATTAACCGGTTGGCGTTCATGTGTTTCGGCCCTTGAAAAAGAAAGCAGATTGTGGGTTGTTGAAGCAATGCGGTCACCCTCTTTAATAATTTTATGTACGATATCGCGACCCGACTGATCTAGTTTGTAATTATCCAGAAGTATCTGAGAAAAATTAATTATTCCTGTGATGGGGTTGTTGATTTCATGGGCAACACCGGCTGCAAGTTCTCCTATGGCTGCAAGTTTTGCGGTACGAATTGAATCCATCTTACGGCTTTCGTCACGAGTGAGTTCCCTGGCAATAAGCATGATTTTGTCTAATTTGCCACCTGGCTCCATAACGGGTGATATCGTAAAGGAGTATTCGCCATTAAGTCCTGGCAAGCGAGTCTCCTCGACTTTCGGGGAGCAGGTTTTAAGAAATTCTTCAAGGGGGCACTTAATATGAGGCCACCTTCCTCCGTGGACAATCTTGCAGATTCCGGAACCGACCACTTCATCCCTTGACTTTCGAGCTGCGAGAAGTGTTGCGTTATTTGCTTCTATTATCGTTCCATCCGGTGTTACGACAAGTACCGGATCCTGCATGGCGTTAAAGAGTTGCTTCCAGGTATCTGGGTGGTTACCAATCGTGGAATGGGAGGAGCTGCGGGGAGGGTGGGTGGTTGTTGTATGAAGGGTGTTGCAGGTAATATCTTTCTTAGACACTGGTTTTATTTTCCCTGAGATAGTGGTTCATTGATGGGGAAAAGCTGTAATCTTCGCACAGTATACTACATTGTGCCTTGAATTTCGAAGAAAAACGTCTTAGTCTACAAGTATTTAGGGCTTTTACAGGTAGAGTTGTGCACTAACCCGGGCTTCTGAGGTATTACAAGACTTCCAAATGCTGCCAGAAAAATTGGAAAGGTGTGCTTATTCTCGCATTATAGCTGCATTTTTTCGGGGCGGTTTTCTCAGGAAGTGATGCTGTGGCAGTAGCGGGTCTGGATTGATATTCCTGTATATTCGTGCAGGGATAAAGAGGAGTGTAAGAAGTGAAGTATCTTGAATGCCATTCCTGGATTCAGCTTACCAATCAATAGTATAGATGAGAGCGCTCAAATTTAAGGATAACGGTCTGCCTTACTTTGTATAAGGCAATAAGATCACGCCGGGATCCATTGAATCAGCAGTAACTGTTGTGTCTGACTGGTTACTTTGAAATTTTCTGAAATTCTCAACCCTGGGATGACCGCAACCTTTTCACCTGAAATGAGAACTGGATAGAGCTGCCGTTCTGCTCTGGGGATCTTGAGATCTGAAAAAAATCTGGAAATTTTTTTATTTCCTGGTGCTCCAAGCGGCCAGAAACGTTCTGCCTCCTGAGGAGGGCGCAGTAGCAGGGGAAATAAGAGATGGTCTGCACTTATAGTCAGCTGCTGGGAGATATCAGGGGGGGGCTGGGCTCCGTGGAGCTTGGAAATAATGAGTTTTTGTTTTAGTTCAGATACCAGAAACTCGCCGGGGCCGGGAATCCTGATAGGAGCAAAGGTCTTATTTATTATGGCAGGGCCCCGATAGCCCCTCTGTTCTGTTGGGCGGAAAAAAGTGATATCCACTTGTCCTCGTATTGCCCGCAGGCCGTGACTGAGATGGGCTTCTTTGCCGCTGGTATTAGAACAAAGTCCAAGGAGGAGTTCTATTTTTGTAAATGATGGTTTGGATTCCAGCTGCCCGCAGATTCTTTCAAGGACTCTGCGCCTGATGGCCAGGGGTTCCCTGGAGAAGTCGGAGATGGAAAGATGTATCTTCCCCTGCTTGTGTTGGACACATTTCTGGAAGGATGCCAAAGATAGTTTTTCAAGGAGATCATCTTCTGCAGATAGTATTTCAGCAGTTTGCAGGAGGGTGCGGCGGATGGACTTATTATAATGCTTCTCAAGATCGACAAGAAGGTCGAGTCTAACCCTGTTCCTCAGGAAATCCTTTGCAAGATTTGAACTGTCGACACAGTATCTGATGTTCAGTGCATGCAGGTATTCGAGCAGCTTCTCTTTACTTTCATGAAGAAGAGGGCGGATAATGTAGTCATTTTTCAACTTCATCCCGCTGAGGCCGGTACGTCCACAGCCTCGAATAAGACGCAGTAGAATTTCCTCTGCCTGGTCATCTGCGGTATGTCCCACTGCAATGCAACAGGCATCTTCTGATTCGCGTATTGTTTCGAGTATCTGATAACGGAGGGTTCGTGCAGCTTCTTCAAGGGAGCAGCCTTTTTGCTCTTTTTCCTTAATTACATCTACTGATACACTGCGGAAAACAGCAGAGCATATTTCAGCCTGTTTCTTTACAAGTGTATGTTCCGATACTGTTTCATCAGGACGCAGACCATGGTCCACATACACCGCAATGCGTTTTGTGGCAGGGTATAAAAAAGAGAGAATATGGAGAAGGCTGATCGAGTCAGGACCGGCCGAGACCGCGATAACAACAGGCCGCCCACTCTCCAGTAAGGCGTTTTCTGTGAGTACTTTATAAATACGCTTCTGGATAATATTCATATTTAAGGTTGCTATTTGCAGCTCATTTTCCGGGAAGTTCTGTTTTCTATTTGAAAGTACCATGTTTTCGTATAGCATACATAGGGGAGAAATTCTAAAATATTATCGGATGAATATGAAAATTTTAATTGCTGAAGATGCACCTGTGAATCAACTCTTACTTGCTAATTTCCTGAAATCTTATGGTGAGTGTCATCTTGTCAGTGATGGGAAGAGTGCTGTGGAGTCTTTTCGTAAAAGTCTTGAAGATACTGCCCGGAAATATGATTTGATCTGTCTTGATATTATGATGCCGGAAATGGATGGCCAGGCGGCACTTAAAGAAATCCGTCATCTTGAAAAAGAGAAAGGTATTCACGATGACAGCAGGGTAAAAGTGATAATGATCACCGCCCTTGATGATTCCGGGAATATTATGGAGGCCCTGGTGAAAGGCCGCTGTGAAGCCTATCTCACTAAACCTGTCAGTGCCAGTATGGTGCAGCAGCAGCTTGTTGAGCTTGGGTTTATCTGAAAAAGTGCAGTTCTCAGGGGCGGCCTGAGGCAGGTCACAGATTTTTTTTATCATGGGGCTAAACGTACGCTTAACCCCATGCTCTGCAGATTATTCTTTGACAGCAGTAAGAAGGTTTTGGATGGATGCCTTGGCATCGCCAAAGAGCATCATTGTATTGTCTTTAAAGAAGAGTTCATTCTCGATACCGGCAAAACCAACATTCATGGAACGTTTGAGAACGACAACTGTTCTTGCTTTATCCACTTCAAGGATGGGCATACCGTAGATGGGGCTGCTTGGATTGGTTTTTGCCGCGGGGTTGACAACATCGTTGGCGCCAATGACAAGTACAACGTCCGTGGTGGAAAAATCGTCATTAATGTCTTCCATTGCAAAGAGTTGGTCGTAGGAGACATCCGCTTCAGCCAGGAGTACATTCATGTGTCCGGGCATACGTCCGGCCACAGAATGAATGGCATAGCGGACTTCAACTCCCTCCTCTGTGAGGAAATCACCAAGCTCACGAGTAACATGCTGAGCCTGTGCTGCAGCCATTCCGTACCCTGGAACAATGATCAGTGAATCGGCATTCTGTAAGGCAATGGCAACATCCTCTACCTCGAATCCTTTCATGCTGCCCGCAGGTCCTTCGCTACCGTCTGCAATAGATTCGTCAACTGCACCAAAGGCACCGAAGAGGACGTTGGCAAGGGATCGGTTCATTGCGTCACACATGATCTTGGTGAGAAAGAGGCCGGAGGCCCCAACCAGTGAACCAACGATGATAAGAGCATTGTTATTCAGTGCAAAACCGGTCATAGAGACAGCAAGCCCGGAGTAGGAGTTAAGCAGTGATACAATAACCGGCATATCGGCTCCACCAATGGGAATGACAGCGAGCACTCCAAGACTCAGGGATAGAACAATGATCATACAAAACGCAAAGAGATTTGATGGATCTTGAAAAACTGTGTAGGTCAGGAACAGGGTGAGAACAACAATTCCTGCATTTACAACCTGCTGGAATGGATAGGTGATGGGACGAGTGGAAATAATACCCTGCAGTTTTGTGTAAGCAATAATTGAACCGGTGAAAGTCAGGCCACCGATAATGATGGACAGAAGCAGGGTGATGAGGGTGAAATTTGCAAAGGTGGCGGTTTGTCCATTGAACTCTGCCATTGCAACAAGGGCTGATGCCGCACCACCGCAACCGTTAAACAGAGCGACCATCTCCGGCATGGAGGTCATCTCCACTTTGACAGCAGCATAGCCACCGATGGCAGCACCAATGGCGATGGCAATGATAATCATGGTGAAGCCGAACATGTCCGGGCTGGCCAGGGTGGCCAGGATCGCCACGCCCATTCCGGTCATGGACAGATAATTGCCAAGTTTGGCTGTCGCAGGAGAACTCAGATTCTTGATACCCAGCATGAAGAGCACTGCTGATATCAGATATACAAAATCGATAATATTGACAGTAGACATAACTTAAACTCTCTTATTGGTACATTCTTTAAGCACCCGACCTGTGGTCAGGCAGGGATCCGTTGACCGGCTGCTATTCTTTTTTCTTCCGTTTCTTTTTCTTGAACATCTGCAGCATGCGGTTTGTGACCATATAGCCGCCCACCACGTTAATGGTGGCAAAGATGACGGCAAAAAATCCAATGACAGATTCTGCGTCAATGGATTCCGGTCTTCCGGTCGCAATCAGCGCACCAAGAATGGCAATACCTGAAATGGCGTTCGAGCCAGACATAAGCGGGGTGTGTAGGGTCTGGGGCACTTTTGAGATAAGCTCGGCTCCTGCAAAGCAGGCCAGTACAAAAATGGTTAAACCAATGATGATTGTTCCTGTATCCATTTTTTTTCTTCTCCTTAACTAACCGGCCATGAGTGACCTGGTTAGTTCATGTATGACTTCGCCATCTTTGGTGACCAGTGATCCACTGGTGATTTCATCTTCCATATCCATCTTGAATCCATTTTCGTCACAGAGATGAAAAAGGAACTTCTCCACATTTTTGGAAAACATCTGAGAGGCATGATAAGACATGGTGGAAGGCAGGTTCGTATGGCCAATGATCTGGACACCGTGGACAATGACATTTTCACCGGGTGTTGTAACGGCACAGTTGCCGCCCATTTCAGCCGCAAGGTCTACAATGACGGAACCCGGCTTCATGGATTTGACCTGCTCTTCAGTTATAAGTATGGGTGCTTTTTTCCCGGGAATCAGTGCTGTTGGGATAACAACATCAGATTTGGCGATATGTCTGGAGATGAGTTCTGCCTGTTTTTTCTTGTACTCCTCAGACATCTCTTTGGCGTATCCGCCTCCACCGGAGCCGTCTTCTTTTACGGGTACTTCCACAAATTTGGCACCTACTGAATTGACTTGCTCCTTGACCTCCGGACGTACATCAAAGGCTTCAACTACTCCTCCAAGGCGTTTGGCAGTGGCGCAGGCCATAAGCCCAGCAACGCCGGCTCCCAAAACCAGAATCTTGGCAGGTGCAACGGTTCCTGCTGCAGTCATGAGCATGGGGAAGAATTTGTTGATGTTGTCTGCAGCCAGAAGAACGGCCTTGTATCCGGAAATGGTACTCATGGAGGAAAGAACGTCCATGGATTGTGCCAGGGTAGTTCTTGGGATGATATCAAGGCCAAAGGCGGTGATCTTTTTTTCCTGAAGTTTTGTTACCAGATCATGACGCAGGGTGGACTGGATAATGGAGATATAAAAGGAGTTGTCTTTTAATTTCTCCACCTCTTCCATGGATGGGGGACGAACTTTAACAACACAGTCACTCTGATTGACCAGCTCCTGAGTATCAACTACGATGGTGGCACCTTTGTCAGTGTAGTCCTGATCGCTGTGTCCGGATGCCAGGCCAGCGCCTGTCTCTATCAAAACCTCAAAGCCATTTTTGCTGAGTCGTTTGATTGAATCCGGGATGATAGCGACCCTGTTTTCGCCCTCTTCAGTTTCTTTTAGAACAGCGAGTTTCATATTGGGTCCTCTCCTGAAAAAAATTATGATAACGCCTTGTCAAATCGCTAGTGCCCCCGGTGGTGAGGACTACGATCAGAACTGTGAAATGAATGACGGCCCAATAATACGGTATATCGGTTGAATGGTCAAGGGTTTAGACGGATTTCGGCGGAGATGTCTTCAATTTCTCAAGGAGTCTCCTGTGAATATTATCAAAGCCGCCATTGGAAAGAATGGCCACTACATCCGTTGTTTGCAGAAGAGGAATGATTTTATCAAGAATGAGGTCAGTATCTGCACAGGATACAGCATGTACGCCGCGATTACGGATGTCAGCAGCCAGTTTGTCTGCTGAGAACATCTCATTTGTTGGAATGTTATTGAGGGGTACGGGTTCCCGGATAAAGGTGAGGTCGGAAGTATCAAAGCAGTTAACATAATCCTGCTGAAAAATGGCCCTTCTGGAGGAGTTGGTACGGGGCTCAAAAATGGTGACGAGGCGTTGTTCGGGGTAGGCATTTTTTAAGGCCTTCAAGGTTTCACGTACCGCTGTGGGATGGTGGGCGAAATCATCTATGACAGTAACTCCACGAACAATACCGCGAACCTCCTGGCGACGTTTTATACCGCCAAAATTGCTCAGCCCTTCACTGATGGTCTTTTTTGATAGCCCAATGCGGTGCAGGACAGCTGCAACAGCAAGGCTGTTCATGCAGTTATGGACTCCGGGGAGCTGTACAGAAAATTCGGCCCATTCTGTGCCCTGATATTTTACAGTGAAGCGGGTGATATCTCCATTTGCCTGAACGTCAGCAAGGCACCAGTCCAATTCGGGGTTCTGGCCATACCCCTGGATTTCACAGGGTGCGTCTTTTACCACTTCAAGTACATTCGAGTCGTCCAGGTTGGCTATGATCAACCCATTTTTCGGCAGCAGGGCGACAAATTTCCTGAAAGAATCTTTGATGGCTTCAAGGTCAGCGAAGATATCTGCGTGGTCAAATTCCACTGAAGTGATGATGGCGATATCAGGTCGATAGTGAAGGAATTTTGATTCCTTGTCAAAAAAGGCGGTGTCATATTCATCACCTTCTGAAACAAAATGGGCACCTTTGCCCAGGCGAAAGTTGGAGTCAAATTCCCGGACAATGCCTCCTATCATGAATGTTGGATCCAGATCAGCTCTGTTCAGGCAGGAGGCCAGCAGGGAAGAGGTGGTGGTTTTGCCGTGGGTGCCGGTTACCACCAGTGATGTTCGTGACTGGATATAAAAATGGGCAATTGCCTGAGGAAACGACAGATAGGGGATTTTTGCAGCAGCCAACGCCATGGCTTCGGGGTTTGTACGAGTGATAACATTGCCGACGATGACTAGATCCGGCTCAGGGAAGAGGTTGTCGGCCTTATATCCGTCATGGGCAGTGATACCAATTTGTTCAAGAAAGATGGACATGGGCGGATATACAGCCTTGTCTGATCCTGTTACTCTGTATCCTGTGGCTTTGAGCATGCCGGCCAGGGCCGCCATCCCGGTTCCACAAACACCCATGATATGGATATGCTCAATATGTTGCGGAGCCTTGTTCAGGCTTGGGAGTAGTCCTGTCACGGCTTTTCCACCGTCTTTTTGATACTGTTGTATATTTTTTCAAAACTGCTTTCAAAAGTGGCTGGTGTTAGTCGGCCAACTTCAATGAATTTAACGGCAATTTCCTTGGACACTTTTAGCAGCAACTCGTCACTGATTGTCTTTTCTCTGTCACTCATGGTTCTCACTTTGTGTGGATTAGCAAAAAACGCGCGTTCAGGGATTAAAACCGCCCCTGCGGCGGAAGAAGGCCAATTCGTCATGCCAGCAGGGGCGGTGGTTCATCAGAAATAACCTTTCGAGCCATTCCTGTGAATCTTGAAAGGGGGATAATAACTTCGCTGGTAATCGATGATTATATTATGGCAGATTGCTGATGGCTTTAAAATCAATACTTTTTGCATAGTTCATAAGGTCATCCAGGCTGGTGTTTTTTCCATTAAGGGTGATAAGAAAACGGTTGTTTATCACAATGTTTATATACCCTTGATTGTTTTTGAAGTTAACGATCCCCTTGTGGCCGTTGATTAACTCAAATTGTCCAGCGGATGCAGCGAAAATTGGATTGGAGAACATCATGATCATTGATTGCAGCAAAGGGGAGTCGGTGACGATGGCAATTTCTACCGTGGAATTTTCTTTCTGGTATTTTCTCTCGGCTGTCAGGCCACCGCCAAACAGCGATGCTGCAGTGACCTTGGATTTCCCAGGTTCTGCCTGCCATCCATCAAGGGGGGGAGGGAGTAGTTCCCCCAGGGCTTCGCCTTTTTTCTGGCGGATCAGTTGGCTTGCGTAGTCAAGGCTGGTTGCAGCATTACCGAAATCGTTGTTCCTGTACTCTTCAATTGCCTTGTTAATGGTTTCCAGAATGGGATCGGACGTTGTTGCGTGCAGGCAGGAAGGGCTGAATGCGAAGATACAGATCAGTGCAAAAAGAAGGTTTTTAAACATTGGAAGCTCCTTGATAGGCCAATTTGAGACAATGCGGTACCTTTATGGTGCGGTCATAAAATACTTTACTTCGCTTACTGGTGCCTGTCCAGAAACGGCCCTTTTCTCTCAACCTGATTCTTCGTTGCTATAAAAAACTTTTACCCCGTATTAAGAACGTTGAAATAAGCTGGGTACTTTGTCCTCGGAATATATAATATGTGGCAGCGGTAAAATCTCTTCCGCGCCTCGATTTAGAAGAAAAAATCTCATTTCTAGACGGACGCTCACTACATTAATAGTGTTATACATTTCTAACAAGAAACTTATCAGCGATGCGTGAAATTAGCATCAGGAAAATTCTTCGACATCCATGATCCCCCACCCAAACTTGTGAATGATAAGCCGGTGTTGGACAAGCTGGACCGGATTTCGGGTACCGCTCTATGTACAGAAAAGAGTCCAGTGACTCTAAGACGTTTTCCGACTTGTTGGGTTAGAATGACTGGCTGTCTCTGGATGGGGCGTAAATCAACGCTCAACATCATTGTGTTAATGTGTATCAATAGTTGATTTATTTAAGCAGGCAAGTTGTTGTTATAACTGGCTGGGGGACAGGGATTCGAACCCCGATAAGCGGAGTCAGAGTCCGCTGTCTTGCCGTTAGACCATCCCCCAGGATGGAAAATTACTGAGGTGGATTATTTAGAAA
Source organism: Deltaproteobacteria bacterium (assembly GCA_024280265.1). GTDB lineage: Bacteria > Desulfobacterota > Desulfobulbia > Desulfobulbales > Desulfocapsaceae > Desulfocapsa. The sequence continues at coordinate 15,789 of JAJRQL010000211.1, read as the reverse complement.
CTTTTCATGCTCCTGTCAAGGAAAATTAATCATCATCAAGATATGATGGTATCGTAAAAACTCTCCATTCGTTTTGTTATTTCAAAATATCTATTATTACGTGATGTGCCCTGGTAAGCCAGGTGGCGGATATTTTACACGCCTTGCATATGAAGTTTTTTACTCAACAGTCGGTTATTTCAGTGCCTTACTCCATGAAAACTGTAATAAAAAAACACAAAACAATGAGAGGTTTTTGAAAACAGAAGTGCTGAGTTATCACCAGGGCATTTATCAAGCGACGTTTAAAACGTTTTCCGACTTGTCGGGTTGGTTTTTTGCGGGCTTGTCAGGAAATAAGTACCCCGGCATATCCGACTACCTGCGTTATATCGCCGGTAACTTCGCCTGAATCAGTATAACGAACCAGTTCGGTTTTCGTGGCACCAAGTTTAAGGGCTGCGATCAGGGCGATCGTTACCGGCATGATTCCGCACATGGAAATATTATGACCCATTACTGTACGGTAGAGGACGTTGGGGTCCATATCGGTCAGTTTCTTTAACACATAATGGTCTTTTTTTTCTGCTGTTTCCCGGGGCTCATAATGGGTCATATCCGATGATGCCACGATAAGGATGTCTTCTGTTTTGAACTGTTTAATGGTTTCAGCAAGGGCGAATCCCACTGCATCAAGGGTACGGTATGAGACGTGGGAGATGGTGATGGGTACAATGGACAGATTATCCCGGGCAGCCTGCAGAAAAGGAATCTGTACTTCAAGGGAGTGTTCAAATTTATGAGCGAGCTCATCCTTCTGGATAGTATCTGAGTGTTTTAACAGGGCATCAGCAAAATCGTGGTTCACAGGAACCTGGCCCATGGGCATATCCCAAGTGGCGGTTGAGAGAGCAACAGGTGCCCCCTTGCCTGTATGATTTGGGCCCAGAAGAACGACGGTTTCGGGGACAGCAATCATTCCGATTGTTTCAGCTGCCACCTCCCCGGAGTACAGGTATCCTGCATGGGGTGAGACAGCCACCAGAACTTTTTTTCTCTCGGCTGCAACAGTATTGTCAGCAGACAATTCCCGAAGAGCTTGACGCAACTCGGTGGCATCGCCGGTATAAAAACGTCCGGCAACGGATGGCAGACGGATATTATTATTCATATCAGTTTCGTTTCATACTCCAGGCCGTACCTTCCGGGCCGTCTTTTAGTTCTATTCCTTTTTCAAGGAGTTTATCACGGATTTGGTCACTGAGGACCCAGTCCTGATTCTGTCGTGCCTGATTCCGGTCCTGAATAAGTGCCAGAATATCAGCTTCACTGATGTCGGTTTTTGCAAGCATGGCAGCCTTTTTGTTGGCTAGATACTCTGCGGCATTTTCTTCAAGTATCCCCATGATGGCAGCGAGTTTTCTGACAGTGGCAGCGCCATGTTTCAGCAGATTGAGGTCAGTTGCTGCAGGTGTATCCGGTAGCTGCCTCAGGATTTTATTGATGACCTTTACTGCTTCAAAGAGGCTTCCCTGGGCTTGGGCCGTGTTGAAGTCATTGTCCATGGCTTTGCGGAAGCGTTCTTCCAGCCCTTCGATTTTCTTTCTATCCTTGTCACTTGCAAGCGTTTTGGTACAGTCAGAATTGTTTTCTTCAAGTGCATCTACAGCAGCCATACAGCTGTAGAGACGCTCGAGCCCGACCATGGCATCCTGCATGGCAGCTTCTGAAAAATCAAGAGGGTTGCGATAGTGGGTGGAGAATATGAAAAATCTCAGTACTTCCGGATGGTAGTGTTCGAGTATGTCTCTTATGGTGAGGAAATTACCAAGGGACTTTGACATTTTTTCATCTCGGATGGTAACAAAACCGTGATGGATCCACATATTGACAAAGGGTTTGTCATTGGCACCTTCACTCTGGGCCAGTTCATTTTCATGATGTGGGAAGATGAGATCCTGGCCACCACCATGGATATCAAAGGTGGAGCCAAGGTATTTACGGCTCATGGCGGAACATTCTATGTGCCAGCCAGGCCTTCCCGGTCCCCAGGGGCTGTCCCAACTTGGTTCACTGGGCTTGGACGCTTTCCAGAGAACAAAGTCCATGGGGTTTACCTTATTTTCATTAACGGATATACGGGCACCTGCCTGCATATCTTCGAGATTACGTCCGGAAAGCTTACCGTATCCGTCAAAAGATTTTACTGAATAATACACATCTCCGGATGCCGGATAGGCCATGTCTTTTTCGATCAACTCGGCAATGAGATCGATCATTTCCTGAATATGTTCAGTGGCCTTGGGCTCAACGGTGGGACGGTCAATGCCCAGTTTGTCCATGTCCTTATAAAATTCTTCAATAAAACGATTGGCAAGTTCCTCAGTGCTGGTATTCTGTTCTGCTGCCCGTGCTATGATTTTGTCATCAATGTCGGTGAAATTACGGATATAGGTTACTTTATTGCCTGTGTATCTCAGGTAACGGACAATCATATCAAAGGCAAGAGATGATCTGGCATGACCGATGTGGCAGTAGTCATAGGATGTAATGCCACAGACATAGAGCTTTATGTGGCCCGGTTCAATGGGCTTGAGTATTTCTTTCTTTCGTGTAAGGGTATTATATATCTTTACTGGCATAGTGGTATCTTTTCAGAATCCGGGGTGGCCGGAAAGCTGTTTGCTTTTGTATTATTTAATAGGTATAGACTGCAGACAACCTTGGAAAATAGGATTTTCGTTCGAGCATAACGCAGAGATCGGGTGAAAAGACAATTTTGTAAGGTTATCTGTGATAATCTCGTAAAAACCTGAAACTGTATATGGCTGAGTAGATAAGCGTAGACTTCGGAAAACCTCACATCCGATGTGCAAACATTTTCAATTGTTTCAGCGTACCAGAGTACGTCATAATGATTGAAAATGTAAAGCAACAAAAGAGGCGAAGAGTTTTTACGACATCGTCATCTGTATTGATACCATAATTTTATTACGGGGAAAAGGGAAGAATGGCCGAAAAAAAAGGGGATCAGAGCTCTAAAATTGATATGCTGAGAATCTGGGGACATCCCAGGGTACTCACCATGCTTTTTCTGGGGTTTTCTGCAGGCGTTCCCATACTTCTCATATTTTCCACCCTGTCTGTATGGCTGCGTGAAGCCGGAGTGAGCCGTTCTGCCGTGACATTTTTCAGCTGGGCAGCACTTGGATATTCTTTTAAATTTATCTGGGCTCCTTTGGTGGATAAGTTGCCCCTGCCCCTGCTCACCAGAATATTTGGCAGGCGGCGATCCTGGATGCTGCTATCCCAGTTTTCGGTGATAACGGCCATTGTGTGGATGGGGTTTACCGATCCCACCAAAGGCGAATCCAGCCTGGTTATCATGGCACTGGCTGCCGTTTTTCTCGGGTTCTCGTCGGCCACCCAGGATATTGTAATAGATGCATATCGCATAGAGAGTGTCGATGAGTCGCTGCAGGCCATGCTGGCTTCCACCTATGTCGCCGGCTATAGAATCGGAATGCTGGTGGCCGGTGCGGGTTCGCTTTTTATTGCCTCCTGGTTTGGGACAACACGTGAGCTGTACAGTGTTATGGCTTGGCGGAATACGTATCTTGTGATGGCAGCTGTGATGCTGGTTGGCGTGGTAACCACCTGTGTTATCTCCGAACCGGAAGAGGCAAAAAAGAGTCTTTACAGCTATTCGGTATCCCAGTATGTCCGTTTCTTTTGTCTTTTCCTGCTTGCTGCGGCACTTTTTGCCGGTTGTTTCTTTCTCACCGCACCAGTTGCAACTGACCTGAAGCTGCAATTTGCTGGCCCAGATAGCATTCATGGGCGGCTCATAAGCTTTGTGGTTGAGACCTGTCGTTTGTTTTTAGCCGTGGCCGTGGCCGCTGCAGGGGCATTGCTGGCTGTGAAGGCAGGCCTAGCAGACGAAGATATGGTGCGGGAGAGTTATGTTGCCCCGGTACAGGATTTCTTTGTGCGTTATGGCGGGAAAACAGCCATTCTTCTATTACTTCTGGTTGGATTTTACCGAATATCAGACATTGTACTTGGTGTGGTGTCCAATGTCTTTTACCTGGATATGGGGTTTAGTAAGAATGTAATAGCCACCGTAACCAAAACCTTTGGGGTGTTGATGACCCTGGCTGGAGGTTTTCTGGGGGGGCTGCTCACCGTTCGATACGGTGTTTACCGGATTCTTTTTACTGGTGGTGTTCTTGCAGCAGCCACGAATCTGCTTTTTATGCTCCTTGCAAGAAGTGGCAAGGACGTTACCATGCTGACCGTGGTGATAGGAGCTGACAATCTCTGTGCCGGGCTGGCATCAACGGCATTTGTGGCTTTTCTTTCAAGTCTTACTAATATTTCGTTCACTGCTGTGCAGTATGCTCTTTTCTCTTCCCTTATGACGCTGTTTCCAAAGCTCATCGGTGGCTATTCTGGTACTGCCGTTTCTGCCTATGGGTATGAATCTTTCTTCCTAATGACCACGCTTATGGGATTGCCGGTACTTGTGTTAATCTGGTTTGCCGGAAGGCTGCTCAGGGACGAATCCTGATTCCTGCATATGGTTGATGAGTTTTCGGTGTCCAGCTGGAAAAGCAAAGTCATCGATGGCAGAAAATGGTATCCAGTGGAAATTCTGGGCTGCATGCAGAACCGGATCCGGATCTTTTTGTGCCAGAGTCACCAGAAAACAGTGCAGGGTCACCTTGTAACGGGTGTAATGGTGGGTAGTTGTGGTGATTTTTGATGTCACCTCCACTGTAAATTCCGTTTCCTCAAAAAATTCCCGGAGTACTGCCTCTTCAGGATATTCTCCCGCTTCAATCCGGCCACCGGGAAATTCCTACAGTGATCCCCATATATCATCAGCCAGACGTTGCTGAATGAAAAGTTTTCCGTTATGAATCAGAACACCAGTAGCCATTTCTATGGGAATGATTTTGGTCCTCTTTTTAGGGACAGGACGTTCGAGGGTAAGGTCATATTTCAGGGCAAGGCAATATGGGACAAGGGGACAGAATGAGCAGTACGGATTTCTGGGACGACAGACAAGTGCGCCCAGTTCCATCAGGCCTTGGTTAAACTCTCTGGCCTGGCCTTTGGGTAGAAGTTGTTCCGCCTTTTCCCAATGAAGTGATTTAGCTTCCGGACTGTCCGGGATAAGATCGATGTTGAAAATTCTTGCGAAAATTCGCATCACATTGGCATCAACGACAGCTACGTCACGATTGTAGCCGATGGAGGCAATGGCCCCAGCAGTATAGGGGCCGATACCCGGGAGCTGCAGGAGTTCTTTACGGGTCGAGGGGATTTCGGCCCCATGTTTTTCCAGGAGTATCCTGGCGCATTTCATGATATTTCTGGCTCTTGAGTAATAGCCCAACCCTTCCCAGCATTTGAGCACCTGATCTTCGGGGGCCCTGGCAAGTGCATGGATATTCGGAAACAGATCCATCCAGCGGTTGAAATAAAGAACCACCCGTTCCATCTGGGTCTGCTGCAGCATTACTTCCGAGATCCAGACCTGATAAGGGGTGTAGCTGCGCCGCCAGGGGAGATCACGCTGGTTTTTGAGGAACCAGTCTATCAGAGCATTTTGTAAAGAGACTTGCTGCGTCATGTTGCACCTCTCCGTTTTGTCACGGGAAGGTGAAAGGTGATTTTGCACCCTTTTCCCGAATCCAGTTCAGACTTTTCTGAATTTTCTGACAGCTGAGAATCCTGCCGGTTAAGGCCCGTTTGGCAGGGAAATCCAGCAGAGCAATGCCAATGATGATGGTGAGCAGGCCCTGGCCGGGAAGGAATAGCATCAGGATGCCGGCACTTATCAGAAACACACCGACACTGTAACGCAGGATACGCAGTAGCATAAACATCAAGGGATGTTCATGCTTATTCTTTTTCTTTTTGTTTTTATGGAGATGGAGAAAAAAGTTACTGTCCAGCCGGTTGATAAAAAGCGGTATGAGAAGCAGGCTCAGAAAGAAAGTGAACCCTGAGATGATGCCCAGCCAGGTGGCTATGTAGCCGTAGGTGTCCAGAAAGGATTGCATGGTATTAGGGCGCCTGATCAGGGCTGTAGCTGCGGGGAATTAGTAAGCAACCAGAGTCGCCAGGGGTCGCTTTTTCTTCTCTCCACAAGTTTGAGCTGAGTCATGGGGAGTGCCTTGAGAAGTTCTTCTTCCATGGATGGGATAAATCCTGAAATAATGTAGTAGCGCGCCTTCCAAAAGTCGGGATTGGCAAAAAAATCAAGGAGCAACCCCTTATAAAGGTTGGCAACCACCAGGTCAACCCCTGTGTCCGGGAGTCCGTTACGCAGGTCCGCTTCCATCACCTTTATTTGCCGTTCACAACTATTGAGGGCCACGTTTTTTTGGCCACAGAGCAGGCAAAGGGATTATTGTCATAGGATCGGATCCCTTTGACACCAAGTTTTGCAGCCCCCAGAGAGAGCAAACCTGTTCCAGTACCAAGATCCACCATGGTACTGATTGCATCAGGGGCAGAGCCGATGAGGTCGGTTATTGTTTCAAGACAGAGTCTGGTGGATGGGTGGAACCCGGAACCTAAAATAACACTTGGATCCAGCTTGATGGGGATGAAATTTCTACTGTGTTTGAGTTTCTCCGCCTCCCATAGTGGGGCAACAACGAGGGGTGGTACTTCAAAAGTGGTGATGTCAAGACCAGCCTCCCAGTCCCGGTAGTTCAGGTTGGCTTCATAGATTATTTTCGCATTGCTGCGATGGCAGATTTTTGTAACGAGTTCCTTTTTTTCCTTATGAAAAAAGAGAATTGCAGTGTCGTCTTCAACCCAGGTACCAATGAGATCGGGGTCGTAAATTTCGCCGAGGTCTATTGAATCAAAATTATATACGTAGAGTTGATCGTAATGTGTATATGGAGGTTTGAGCATGATTGTCGGTGGAGTGGCAGGGCAGGAAAACTGCAGCCGGAGCTAGTGGTTTTTATTCAATATTTATCTGGGCCGATGGGGTTTTCCAATCACTGTTTTAATTTCAATCCTGCTGCCGTTTGCTGCTGGGTTTTCTCTCGTCATTACTTTGGTTTTTCTGTTCAAGTGCTCAGGCGCAACATCAAGGTTGTGAATGAAATAATCATGGACAACCAGACTCCGTTCGTGCGCGAGTTCGAGGAGCTTTCTGTCGCTGATGTGAACAGGGGTTGGCAGTAGAGGAATGAAGTCGGAGAGCTCTTCTTTAGTGATGTTCTCTTCTTTGATGGTATTACCAGGCTGTATTGCTGCAAGTTTGTGCTGCCTCTGGCGATGTTCAGCCAGCTTTATTTTGTTAATTGTATCCACTCGCTGTTGCTCGATCTTCTCCTGGTTTTTTCTGAGAATTTCACGATCTTTCCTGCCGTCAGCCATGCCTGTTATCAGGAGGCTGAGTCCGGGGTGCTCTTTGAGGAGTTCCCCGTATCTGTTGAGAATGCTTCTGGCGGATGCTTTAAGTTTATTGGATCCGGGTGGGAATGGGATAAATCCCTTGTCTTGGAGATCTTTAAACCTGCGATCGAGGAGAAGTGGGGCGTAGGATGCCTTTATGACGGTGGTCTGGAAGCTGGCAAGCCCCTGTTGTAAGAGAGATTTGCTGCCTAGATCAATTGTAACCGTCATGGAAAAGCTGTCATTTCTGTCTTTCATGAATGCCAGTGCCAGGGCGGTACTTGAATTGGAAGAGCGTGCATACAGTTTTTTGAGAAGCAGCTCGCTTTCACTGTGAAACTGTGAAACGGTCTCTGTCATGCTCAGATTCAGGTCCAGCTCTGCCACAGCGGGATCAACGGGCGCCGTCTCAAACTGTCTGGCGAATTTTTTTAGAGGGAAATCGGAGAGGGTCATCTTTGCGTCCCCCTCAACTTTCGGATTGAAAAGAGTGGTTGATCCTGAAAAACTAAGGGGAGATTCGTCAAGGTATCCGTTGATCGAAAAAGAAGAAAGGCCATTCCCAGTGCTGTCAAAATTGTTTATCCGTCCTTTAAGGGCTGTAAAGGTGCTACTCCAGGCAGGGAAAAGCCTTCTGTCTATGAAATCTACAGTGGCATCACGGAAGCTGATTTTCTTGATTTCCACAGACAGGAGACTGTCTTTGTCGGGAGAAGCGCTTGTAAACAGAGTACGAAGCCCCTTTTGAATGTGCTGGAACGGTGAGAGTTCGCTGCGTGTCCACTGGAACAGAGGAGAGTTGAGGAGCAGTGAGTCGGCCTGTAGGGAAAAAGGAGAAAAGTGACAGGTTACATTGTTTAATTCCGCTGTGTCCCAACTGATTAGTGCTGCTTTGGTGCTGTCTTGTAAGATGGTGTCAGAGAGCCTGAGATTCCCCTGAAAAGACGAGTCTGGAAACCTGTACACTCCTTTTCCATGCAGGGTTGTTTTGCTGGTTGCAAGAAGTGGTAACTCAGTGGAAAACGGTGCAATGCTCTGAGAGTTGATATCAGAAAAGGCCACCTTGGCCAGGATTTTGGAAGGGCTGAGGTTCAGAGTTCCCCTGGCCTTGATAATGCCTTTTTGGGGAAGTTCTCCTGAAAAAACAAAATTTTCAGTGGTTACCCGGTTGTTTAATCTAGTTGCCTGAAAGACAACAGATTGGATTTTAAGAGGGTTGTTCTGTTTTTCCGTTCTTTTAAGCTGGATATTTCCGGAAAAATCTATGCCCTTAATCAAAGGATGCTCCGGTTCTGTGAGCAGTCTGGTGAAAAGAGCAGGGAGATTCTCGCTAGTCAGGCTGAGGTTTGCTCCTGTAAGGAAAATATCCCCGAGGTTGAGTTGGTCTTTTGAATTGCTGATTCTGGTGAGGCGTACAGATTCTGCCTGGAACCAGGGGGTCTTTTTTGACTGATTTTGAGGTTTTGAAAATGGAGCATGCCTCCTTCAAATATATAGGAAAGCAGATCTCCCTCTGTTGAATAAAATGAGAGGTCACCTGAGAAACTGGCAACACCTGCTATGTTATCGCCACTTTCTGGTGCAATCTGCCGAATGAAAGTGGCCGCGGAAAAGTTGTTTAAGAGGAGCTTTCCCTGGATTTTTCCAGACGGGGTAACCTCACCCTGCCAAGAGAAGGAGCCCTTGTCACCTGCATGTTCTCCGCTGATATTGATGTTTCCGGAAGATTTCCCGGGATCGAAATCTTTGATCGAGACCTGCAGTCCATTCCATTGGGAACGGATGACTTTTCGGGTGGTATCAGTTGAACGGAAAATGACTGTGCCCTGATCGGTGAGAAAGCGGTCAATGGTTATGGTGGGTGATGTGTTGTTGACCTGTTCTCTACGCGGGAAGAAGAGCGCGTGTAGTGCTGAAGCGGTGAGCTCTTCAGAGGCGCTGATCTGAATCTTTTTGGTGATGATATCGTTTACATGAAACTTTTTTCCCATTGGCGTGATAACTGCGTCAAGGGTGAGCGCGGGGATTGTAATTTCGAGAGGTTCTGTTTTCCCTCCGAACTTCAGATCAGAGGCGTTCATTTTGATATCGATACGTAGCCGATCCCCCTGTTTTCTGTTGGGTACAAAGCTGATCTCCAGGCTGGTATCCGCCTGCCCCTGGGTCATGGTGAGTGGGAAAGAGGCAGGTAGGTAAGAGAAGTAAGGGGCCAGGTTGAGTGATTGAATTGAGCAGGAGAGCTTTGTCTGGAATCCCTGATTTTCGTCAAGTTGTACTGCTTCGCCACTGAGCGTAATCGGGCTGCCATTGATTACTGCAGAAAAGTGGGGAGTGATATAATTTTTTGATTGAAATGAGAAGTTGGAGAGTGTGGGGATTGCAAGCTGTAACTCTTCTATTTCATGAGTTTTATCTGTTACCTGGTCCACAAAGTAAATCTGGGAGTTATTGATGTCGATATTGTTTAGAGAAAAAAGAAATGGCAGGCTGGCAAAGTCGATGATCTGTCCATGTTTCTGAGTGCCTGAGAAAAAGGAGAGAATCGGGAGGTTATAGCTTTTGTCTTTATAGCGGATCAGGTTGAGCGCTAAGTTGTCAATCACCAGCTTATCACAGGTAAAGGAGTTACGAATAAGAGAGGTGAAATCAAGATCGATAAAAAGTGAATCGATTTTTAACAGAGGTCCAGATGTTGAGGGAACGGCAGTGTCAGCAGTGATCTGCCTGAGAGTGAGCTGAAAGTTGAGAGGGTTCAGGTCAATATTGTCAATTGTCAGATGAAGACCTGACTGACTGGCTATGTACTGCGGTAGATACTTCTTAACAGCCAGAGGGAGCAGATACGTTGCTGTTAGGAAATAGGAGCTGATAATGAAAAAAACAACCAGGGTGATGACAAGCGGTTTTCTGGAGTTTTTAGGCTTTTTGGGCACAGCTTTACGACGGCGGGGAACGGGCTTGTCTTTTTTGGACAAAGGGGTGCCCGGGGTATCAGGTTCAATTGCTATGGAGCCGTATCGATCAGACATGAAAATAGATGGAATGTGAAGGCACTTTTGTTTGCATCTGGTGTGGAGTTTGCAGTAGAATATTAAGAATGTTGAATGATTGATGGCATTTCAAAAACTCTTCCCCTCCTTCGTTGCTGCACATTTTCAATTATTACGACGACTGGTACGCCGAAACAGTTGAAAATGTTTGCGCCTCGAATGTGAAGTTTTGCGAAGTCTACGCTTATCTACCTGGTCATCTACAATATCAGGTTTTTACGAGCTTATTAATGATTGGGTTGTTCCTGGGGACCAGTGTTATCAAAACTATTATACTTAACATCGAAAACAAAAACACAAAAATTAAGGAACCGGGGAAAAAATATGGATAGTCGCCGTAAGATCACTTTATCCCTCTGTCTCACATCCAGCGACTCTAATAAGTTTTCGACTTGTCGGGTTTGGGAACAGGCCGGGTGCTGCTGTGGTTGATTGTCATGTTGGCGATGTTTCAGGGTTTGGATTGTGTGAAGTTGTACGGGAAAATGAGGCAGGTCAGGGAGTGAAACTCTTTTTATTCATAGTTGATGATCGTCCGGAAGTTCGTGATAAGGCCATGGCAGCAGGCACAGATGTGATGGTTTTGAAGAGCCCAGAAGCTGCTGAAATTGTAAATATTGTGCATAAAGAATTCAGCCGGGATAGTCAGGAAAAATAAAAATCGAGAAGTTGTCGTCAAAAGCAACGTTTTCATTGGAGAAAGCTGTTAAAGTTATGTAGTATAAACAAAAGACCCCTGTTCCGGTAATCAGTACCTTACTCCATGAAAACTGTAATAAAAAAAAACAGGTGAGCGCGGTATGAGACTCCGAGAATATATGAGAGTGAAACAAGAAAATAATGCTTGAAAGTCTTAATATCCTTCGCTGGCAGGATGTCCTTGATATCCTGATCGTAGCCTTTATCGTCTACCAACTCATTACCATTATCCGTGGAACCCGCTCTGTGCAGATGGTGCTTGGGCTGATTGTGGTGGGTATTGTCTATTTTATGGCATCCATCCTGGATCTGGTTACTCTGCAGTGGCTGCTGCAAACATTCCTCAGTTCCCTGTTTCTCATTATTATTATCGTATTCCAGCAGGATATCCGTCGTGCACTCACCCAGGTGGGTAAGTCGCCGTTCCAGAAAAACCTTGATATGGCCGAAAAAGATCTGGATGAGATTATTCGAGCCGTATTTTATCTGTCCAAGCGTCGCATAGGTGCTCTTATTGTAATCGAACGGGAAACCGGACTTCGTGATTTTATTGAGTCGGGATTTAAGCTGGACGCAAATCTCAGTAAGGAGTTGCTGATTTCCATTTTTATGCCAGTCTCTCCGCTGCATGATGGTGGTGTTATCATTTACAAGGGGCGGGTGCAGACCGCCGGCTGTATCATGCCTCTGTCGCAGAACCCTTATATCAGTAAGCGTTTTGGAACACGGCATCGGGCGGCCATCGGTTTATCGGAAGAAACTGATGCTGTTATTATTGTCGTCTCTGAGGAAACCCAGGAGGTCTCTCTGGTCCAGCACGGTGCTCTTACTGCCATGCATGATGAAATGACTCTTACCAATACTCTGCGTACCATTTTTCTTCCCAAGGAGAAAGCGGTTGCGGGTTGGAAACAGTGGATGAACAGGTCATGAATGTACTAAGATTCCGCAACTGGATACAGCATATTCCCAAAGACTGGATGCTGAAATTTGTATCTCTCGGGATAGCCGTTGTGCTCTGGTATTTTGTTGGTGGAGAGGATATCGTGAACAAAAATGTCATGGTACCGGTGGAGATTATTAATCTTCCCCGTGATCTTGTTATCTCCAATCAGTTCAAAAAGGAGATAGAAGTTTCCATCAGTGGCCCCCGCAGTCTGGTTCTTGATATTGGAAACCAGGGGATCTCCAGACAGGTGGATCTGGCTGAGGCGACACCGGGTACCATGGTTCTTGAAAACAGCAATGATGTGATCCACGTTCCTCGTGGTGTCAAGGTGCTGCGGGTTCAGCCCAAAAGTGTTATTCTTTCTCTTGATAAGATGATACAGAAGCAGTTTCAGGTGGAGCCGGTGACAGTCGGGGTGCTGGTCCCTGATTTTATATTAAAAGAGATACGTATGGAGCCGGATTCCATCTCCATAACCGGTCCGCAGACTGTCTTGTCGCGGTATGATGTGTTACGAACAAAGCCTATTGATATCACAGGGCTGCGAGGGTCAACTCAGATACAGATCCCCCTTGAACTTGACCAGGCAATTGTTGACCTGATAGGAGCCACCACCATTACTGCTGATCTTGATATTGTGGTTGAAACTGTTCAGAAAAAGATTTCCAACCTGCCAGTAGTGGTGAAGAAGAATGGGGTGCTGCAACGAGTCAGTCCGGCCACTGTATCCATCTCTGTAGCGCTTCCTAAAACCTTGATCCGCAACAAAGTTGATCTCCACTCCCTGTTTGTAGTGACAGCAGTGGATGAAAAAAATGACGGCCAAATGCAGGTGAAAGTGCTTCCAACCAGGGAATTTCAAAACCCCGTCCGTGTTCTTCGTATTGAGCCACAGGTGGTAACATTGATTGAAGAGGCCGTGAAAGAGCCGCCTGCGTCAGAAACACCAGAGGTACCAGAAACACAAGCAGTATCAGTGGAAGAATAAACTTCTGTTACATCATTACAAGCTCGTAGAAACCTGAAATTAATACATTATGAGAAAACTTTTTGGAACAGACGGCATCCGCGGGGTGGCCAATATCTACCCCATGACCACCGAGATAGCCATGCAGGTAGGTCGTGCCATCGCTTTTATTGTGAAAAACAGAAATGGCAGGCACCGGATTGTGATAGGAAAAGATACCAGGCAGTCCGGCTATATGATTGAAAATGCTCTTGCTGCAGGGATTTGCTCCATGGGGGTGGATGTGCTGCTGGTGGGGCCTCTGCCGACCCCAGGTATTGCCTTGATAACAACTTCCATGCGGGCAGATGCCGGGGTGGTGATTTCTGCTTCTCATAATCCGTTCCAGGATAACGGGGTTAAAATATTTTCCTCCGACGGTTTTAAACTCCCTGATAAGGTGGAGGCAGAAATTGAAGACCTGATATTTTCCCAGAAGATGGCTGCCCTCAGGCCGGTTGCCGAAGAGGTTGGGCGGGCCAAACGTATTGATGACGCCAAAGGGCGTTATATCGTCTTTTTAAAAAATATCTTTCCCAAAAAACAGAGCCTGGATGGAATGCACATCGTGCTGGATTGTGCCAATGGCGCTACCTATGGTGTGGCTCCACTGGTTCTGGAAGAACTTGGAGCAAAAGTCACCACCCTTGGGGTGAACCCGGATGGAAAGAATATCAACCATAAGTGCGGTGCTCTGCATCCTGAACTTATGGCGGAAAAGGTGAAAGAGACCGGCGCAGATATCGGCCTGGCACTTGATGGTGACGGTGATCGTCTCATTGTCTGTGATGAAAAGGGCAAGGTGGTTGATGGCGATCATATCATGGCACTCTGTGCCAAAGATCTGATGAAGAAAAGAAAGTTGAGAAAAAAGACTTTGGTCACCACAGTTATGTCCAATATGGGGCTGGATATTGCCATGCAGCAGATGGGCGGCAAGATGGTTCGGACCAACGTTGGTGACCGCTATGTGGTGGAGGAGATGCGCAGAAAGGGTTATTCCTTTGGCGGTGAGCAGTCCGGTCATCTGATCTTTCTCGATCATATCACCACAGGGGATGGCAACCTCGCAGCACTTCGTCTCCTCAGCATCATGCAGAAACGTCAAAAACCGGTGTCAGAACTTGCCCGCGTAATGGAATCTTATCCACAGGTATTAAAAAATGTCCGCACAACAGGCCCAGTGGATCTTGAACTTCTCCCGGATTTTAAGAAGACAGTCAGTAAGATGGAGAAGAAACTGGGCAAAAGGGGCCGCATCCTGGTGCGTGCATCGGGAACGGAACCGGTGATCAGGGTTATGGTCGAAGGTGAGAATCAGATAACCATAACCCGCATGGCAGATGAGCTGGGGGATATGATTGCGGGGGGCTAAGGCAGCATAATTTTGTCATTTTGTCGTTTCTGGCTTACCGGAGTTCTTGAGCTTTGTGTACCAGCTCATAGATTCACAGTTTTTCAATTTTACTCAGGAAGAAATTATTACTCCACAGAGATGCCTGGAATTTCACGGTGACCCGTCAATGCAACCCCGACAGCAATTAACATGGCAACGGAAATCACGGAACCACCATGCCTGATGTTTTCATAGCGGGCACCGAATTATACATAGGGAAAAGATTCGAGTTTACAAGCTCTCCAAGATGAAAGTTGTTCGTCAAGTTCTGTAATGGTACGACTGACCTCACTGGAACTGACCTTGAAACCACAGAGTTCTTTTGTGATTTTGGCAACTTTTCTGGTTGAAACCTCTTGAACATACATTTCGGGCAGTGCTGTTATCAAGCAGATGTAAGGCGACAGTTACCACATTCTCGCCTTCCACCTTGCAGACTCAAGAGCCTATAGCTGGTTCTGATTGTGAGTGATCATGATAACTGATGGATAAATTATGAAAAATGTGCAAGATATACGAGGGAACGGCAAGGAGCCCCCTCAAGTATCTTGGCTGATTATTTGACCGAGGGCTCCCTACCTTACCTTCTCAATAAAAGGCAGGAACTATGTTATCAGAACTTCTTCAAAACATCAGTCTTTTTCGCGTACTTCACCAGATTGACCAGCATCTTGCTCTCATCTGCCGACAGGCCGGTTGCCCCTTTTGTCACTCTCCACTTCATAGCGCATTCTATACCCGACAGCCTCGCGGCGGTCCGGACAATATATCGGAAGAAACTGTATCCGCCTGAGCCTTTGCTGCAGCAATGAAGAATGTCGGCGCAGGGTATTGCCGCCGTCCTGTTTGTTTTTGGGGAGGAAGGTTTACTGGACCGAGATAATCCTGATTGTCACGACCCTGTGGCAGCAAAACCCCGCAGAGAACAGTATCAATATGCTGGCCCGAAAATTTAACACCAACAGGAAAACGGTAGTCCGCTGGATACATTATTCTCGTGAGGTTTTTCCCAAAAGTATGCAGTGGCAGCGGTTGCGTGGCCTTGTTTCTGCCCGAATAAGCAATCAGGATCTTCCTCAAGGACTGGTCGAGTATTTTCTGGTTCATCCGGTTAATGAGTACCTGTAAACAAATGAATTGTTAAAGGACATGGCAAGAGACATGTTGTTTGTTATCGACGCAAACAACAAAATGAGAGGTCTCTGCCATGTCCACGTCACTATTATACCACGCCTTCAATATTAAAGGCGTTGAATATCATTCAACAGATTTTTTAGGAAAT
>JAJRQL010000210.1 GCA_024280265.1 Deltaproteobacteria bacterium | reverse complement strand
GTGTCAACAACTAATTTGACTCACCCCGTCCTTTTTTGAGGCGCGCTCACACTTACGCGTCCGCCTCACTCAGCGACCGCGGCAAACTACCCAATCACTCACCTCCTGTCAACGTTTATTCGCACTCTTTTTTGACGGGAAAGGTAGAAGTTTTTGAAGCCTTGAATATACGATGTTTTTTTAGGAGAAGAAAATGTATTTTGTTGCGGTGGAGAGGATTATTATGGCCAGGATGGCTTTTATGATTTGGGGGGAGAAGTGGCGTTGTGCTTTTGCTCCAAGATAGATACCGGCAATCCCTCCCAGACCAAAGAGGATCCCAAGTGGATAATCTGGGGCAATATCCTCTGTCGTGAAATATGATGTGGCTGAAAGAAACTGGAACAGCAATACTCCAGCAAAAGAAGTGATGAATGTCCCCATAAGGCTGGCTCCGGCCACAGTGTGGATGGGGAGTCTGTAAATGGTTACAAAGAAAGGTGCGATGATGGCACCGCCTCCTATTCCGTAAATACCCCCAATAAGTCCGACAATTAGGCTGAGGCCGATTATGGAAAAGGTGTGGATCTGGTAATGAACACCGTTGAAGTGGTAGTGGAGCGAGTGGAGGTTGAGTCTGGTTCTGCTTATTCTGAAATCCTTTGTGGTGTCTCGGTTTTCCCTGGAGTCTCTTTCCTTGATGATATCAAGGCATAGTTTCGTTCCTATGTAGAGAAGGACCAGACCAACAAACACTTTAAATGTTTCAGGGGAGGGGAGGAAGAGGATTCGAATAAAGACCCCGCCAATGACACCGGGAAGAGTGCCAATAACAACCAGCCAGGTTAATGGCCAGAGCATGCGGCCTTCTTTGACGAAACGGTAGATCCCGCCGGGGATCGCTATGATATTATAAAGGTGGTTGGTGCTGCTTACTGCGGGACTGGTGAAACCAAGGATGGAGACCTGAAAGGGGAGGAGAAGGAAGGCTCCGGATACTCCCGCCATGGAGGTGAAGAACGATATGACACATGCTATCAGTGGCGGGATAAAAGGAGAAATCTCAATATCGGCCACCGGAAAATACATACGTCTCTCCTTTTGATATCAGTCAATCCATTTTTGAAGGGTGGCGATGATCTTTTTCGCCTGGTAGGAGCTTGAAATATTAAATTTTGATTTCGGGAGGTACTCACCGTTGCGTTTCTGATAACGTCTTATGGTGAACATCTCCTTGGTAAATTCGTTCTTTGCACGGCTCCAGTTCTGGTATCTGAAAATTATGGTTGCCCATGCCCCTTTGGTGAGGATTTCTTTGTCAAGTTCCTGAACCAGAACCTGTCCGTCCTCTTCGTATTGTATGGTGATATCGTTCACATCACTACTCATTTTCTGCTCCAAAATGCTATGTTGTTTTTCTGTAAGTATTGAAAAGCCGTGGCTAAACAAACATATCCTGAATAAAAAAGAAAGGGGAAAGCAGCTCTGTTGCTGCTTTCCCCTTGTGGGTGGCGATATTAACTGGCAGTGAAAGTCAGCTCACCACCACTCACGGCCACCAGAATTTTACTCCCTTCTGGGAAATTTCCTGCCAGGATTTCCATGGCCAGGGGATCCTCGAGGTGTCTCTGAATGGCCCTTTTGAGGGGTCTTGCTCCAAAGAGTGGATTGTAGCCACTTTCAACCAGCTGAGCTTTTGCCTTGTCACTGATTTCAAGAGTAATCTTCTTTTCAAGAAGTCTGTTTTTCAGGCGTTGCAGTTGGATGTCGATGATTCCAGACATGTCTTCTCGCGACAGGCTGCGAAAAATGATGGTTTCGTCAATCCTGTTTAAAAATTCAGGTTTAAACTGCTGGTGCAGGATCTCTTCGATTTGATTTGAGATATTTCGCTCGCTTTCCTTGTTTTCGGCCATCTTGATGATCAGGTCACTGCCAAGATTAGAGGTCATGATCATAATGGTATTTCGGAAATCCACTGTTCTGCCTTTGCCATCTGTCATGCGTCCATCATCCAAAACCTGGAGCAGGACATTGAATACATCAGGGTGTGCTTTTTCGATTTCATCGAGCAGGATAACGGCATACGGTCGTCTTCGTACTGCTTCAGTGAGATAGCCACCTTGGTCATACCCAACGTATCCCGGAGGGGCCCCAATGAGCCTTGCCACTGAGTGTTTCTCCATGAATTCAGACATATCTATGCGAATCATGGCCTGCTCCGAGTCAAAAAGGAAATCAGCGAGGCTCCTTGCAAGTTCGGTTTTACCTACTCCTGTAGGTCCAAGGAAGATAAAAGAACCAAGAGGCCTGTCGGGATCCTGGAGTCCTGCTCTGGCGCGTCTTACTGCATTGGATACCGACTGGATGGCCTCTTCCTGGCCAATGACCCGTTTTGAAAGTGCTTCTTCGGCGTGAACCAGCTTGTCTTTTTCGCCTTCAAGCAGCCTGTCGACTGGAATTCCTGTCCATTTGGCTACAACCGCTGCCACGTCCTCACTCCCAACTTCTTCTTTGAGCATCTGATTGTTCTCCTGGATCTCGTGAAGTTTGGTGTTGGCGCTGTCCAGCTTTTTCTGGAGTTCCACGATTTTTCCATAGCGAATTTCCGCGGCACGACTGAGGTCGCCGGCACGTTCAGCTTTCTGCTCTTCTATTCTGGCCTCGTCTATCTCTTCTTTTGCCTGGCGAATGGATTGAATTATGTCTCGCTCGATGGTCCACTGTCCTTTAAGGGACGTCAGTTCGTCGTTGAGCTCGCCGAGTTTTCTGTTCACCTTTTCAAGCCGTTCTTTAGAAGGCTTGTCTTTCTCTTTTTTCAAGGCCTCTTTTTCGATTTCTAATTTTATCTTGATTCGTTCAAGGTTATCTATCTCTGCAGGCATGGAATCGATTTCGATACGTAGTTTTGAGGCAGCCTCATCGATCAGATCAATGGCCTTGTCCGGAAGAAAACGATCGGTGATGTATCTGCTTGAGAGTGTAACGGCGGCAACAGTGGCAGCATCCTGAATACGAACACCATGATGCAGCTCATACTTCTCCTTGATTCCACGGAGGATGGCTATGGTGTCCTCCTCACTTGGTTCCTGAACCAGGACGGGCTGAAAGCGTCGTTCTAGTGCCGCATCTTTTTCGATATATTTACGGTATTCGTCAAGAGTGGTGGCACCGATGCAATGCAATTCGCCTCTGGCGAGCGCAGGTTTCAACATATTGGAGGCATCCATGGAACCTTCGGCGGCACCTGCTCCAACCAGTGTATGGATCTCGTCGATAAAAAGAATGATCTCTCCGGCTCGATTTTCCACCTCTTTGAGTACTGCTTTGAGCCTGTCTTCAAATTCTCCTCTGTATTTTGCTCCTGCTATGAGAGAACCCATGTCAAGGGAGACAACCTGTTTTCCGTCAAGAGTTGCAGGGATATCTCCGTTTACGATTCGCAGAGCCAGGCCTTCTGCAATAGCAGTTTTACCAACTCCGGGCTCTCCGATAAGTATGGGGTTGTTTTTGGTTCGTCTGGAGAGTACCTGGATGATTCTGCGGATCTCTTCGTCTCTACCAATCACCGGGTCAAGTTTCCCCTGTCTGGCAATGTCGGTGAGGTTCCTGGCGTATTTTTCAAGTGCCTGGTATTTTTCTTCAGGATATTGATCTGTTACCCGCTGATTCCCCCGAATAGTTGTGAGGGCGTTGAGGAACGATTTTTCATCTATACCAAATTTTTTGAGCATCTTGGCGCTTGGTGATTTGCCATCCTGGATAATTGCGAGAAACAGGTGCTCCTGGCTGATAAAATCATCCTGCATCTGGCTTGCTGTGTTGAATGACTTGTCAATGATTTTGCGTAGGTCGTCAGACAAGTAAGCTTGTCCGGCACCACTACCACTGACTTGCGGAATTTCTGCTATGAGTTTACCAGTTTCCATTAGCACCACAGATGGATCAATGCCCATTTTTTGAAGGACCGGAACGACAACGCCTTCTGGCTGCTCCAGTATTGCTTTGACCAGGTGTGAAATTCGTATTTCCTGGTTGTTGTTATTCTGGGCGAGCTGTTGGGCTGCCTGGATGGCCTCCTGGGATTTAATGGTGAGTTTGTCAAATTGCATAATCTTGTCCCCCCTTTCTTTTTTATGAAAAAGATATGAAAAAGTTGAAATGTATCATAAAACCAGATTACTACGCCCGGCGTTATTTTGCTTGTAGGGGAATTTAAGGACGAAAAATGGGTGTGTCAAGTTTTTGGCAGGAATTTTGCAAGAAGATTGTGAGAGGGGAGAAAGTGGTGGTGAATCCATGGTATGGACTCACCACCGGGAATAACTGCCAAGATCAGCTGCAGCCGCCGGATTCGCAGGAACCGGAGCTGCACCCGCCACCACCGCTGCTGATAGGGTTGGTGGAAGTGATTCCAAAACCTGAACGAGGACCAGCGTCAATAAACTCAACTTTTATGGCACCACAGGTGCTCATTAATCCTTCTTCAACCAGGAAGGTGAGGTCATCCTGGTCGTATACTTTGTCGTTATCTTTTGGCTCATCCAGAGCCAATCCCAATGAGGGGCCTGCTCAGCCTCCCTGCATCAAGGCAATACGAAGGGCAGAGTTTATGTTGTTCTGCTCCAAGTATTCCTTGAGTTTTTCAACTGCTTGGTCTGTTACGGTGAAATCAGCCATGAAAACCTCCTGTAAAATAAAAAAATAACAAAGGAAAAACCTTTGTTCGTTTGCCAATTGAAAATATTGTTATCTGACCGATATGTCAGTTTGTGCTTTCCATCCAAGGTTAAAATGATATTATATAATCATAATAACTCACTTAAAGATGTCAATCTTTGTGGTGTGAAAAATGTTATCAGAATCAACAACTCTGTTGAAGAGTTAGTTGAGGTAAAAACTATCTAGTGTAACGTGTTGAGAAACTGTGTTTTATTAATCTCACAATATTCCATGTTATAGAGAAAAAGTGAAGGAAAAAGGTCTTCGGCATGAAAAAAATAGTTATTTCCACGGGCGGTGGTGATGCTCCTGGCTTGAATGCAGTGATTTATGCCGTAGTTCATGCCTGCTACAAAAGGGGGTGGGAGGTGTATGGAAGTCGCAGTGGATATAAAGGGCTGTTGGATATGGATGAGTTGCAGCGTCTGGATATCTCTGATGTGGCAGATATCTATTCAACCGGAGGGACAATTCTTGGTTCCACCAATAAGGGTGATCCCTTTGCCATGCCTGTTGAAAGTATTACTGGTGAAATAACGGTTGTAGATGTTTCAGATAAGATTCTGCATAACTTTATACGAATGGGCTTTGATTGCCATATTGCCATTGGTGGTGATGGCAGTCTCGAAATAGCCAGAAAGTTTTCAGAAAAAGGAATGCCAGTAATTGGGGTCCCTAAGACCATTGACAATGATCTTGAAGCCACTGACCGGACCTTTGGGTTTGATACTGCTGTTGCTACAGCCACTAAAGCATTAGATAAACTCCACTCCACCGCAAAGTCCCATGACCGGGTTATGGTGGTGGAGGTTATGGGGCGGGACTCCGGCTGGATTGCTCTTTATTCCGGAATATCAGGGGGGGCAGATGTTATCTTGATTCCTGAGTCACCTTTTGATATGGAAAAGGTTTGTGAGAAAATCATGGACAATGCACTCCACGGAAAGGATTATGCCATTGTAGTTGTTGCAGAGGGTGCCGTTGCTGCAGGAGGTGAGGTTATTAACAAGGGTATGGCTGAAATAGGGAGAAGTGAGGGGCTGCTAGGTGGTGTGGGGGAATGGGTTGCATCCGAGATCAGAGAACGCACTGGAAAGGATACCCGGTCTCTGGTGCTCGGTCATCTCCAGCGTGGTGGTTCACCGACAACCTTTGACCGGTTGTTGGCAATGCGCTTTGGCGCTGCCGCAGTTCGACTTGTTGAAGAAGGGAGTTTTGGGCATATGGTTGCTTTGGTTTCCCCGAATATGAGTTCTGTTCCACTGAAAGATGCGGTTAAATCACGGAAAAAAGTGGATCTGCATAATGACAAAGTATTTACTGCCCGTGAAATAGGTACTTGCCTTGGAGATTGATCTGCCAATAAAAGAGGAAAACTCGAATCTTTTTCTGCGGGTGTATGATAGGCTTCATGGCTACTATGGAGATCAGGGCTGGTGGCCTGGAGATACTCCACTTGAGGTACTTGTTGGAGCGGTGTTGACTCAGAACACAAACTGGGGAAATGTTGAGAAGGCTATTGATAATCTCAAAAAAGATGATTGCCTCTCCTTCGCTGTGCTTAATGATATGGATCAGGATGTGCTTGCCGAGTATATTCGGCCTTCAGGCTATTATAATGTGAAGGCTCGCCGCCTTAAAAATTTGCTTCAGATGATCACAGAAGAGTATGAAGGCGAGCTCACTTTTATGTTTGCCGACAGTCTTGAGTCCAGTCGTGAAAATCTCCTGAAAGTGAAGGGAGTTGGGCCGGAAACAGCTGACTCAATTCTACTTTATGCCGCCAGGAAACCAGTTTTTGTCATAGATACCTATACTCACAGGGTATTTTCCAGGCATCAACTTGTTGAAGAAGATACGGACTATTTCAGTTTGCAGCAGGAGTTTATGGACAGTCTTCCCAGTGATGTGAAACTGTTTAATGAGTTCCACGCACTAATTGTTTCTGTGGCGAAGGAGTTTTGTAAAAAGAAAAAACCCCGCTGCAGCGAATGTCCACTGCAGCGGGTAGAGGAGAAGTAGCCTGCAAGCAGACTTAGGGGAAGATTGTAGCAGTCTTTTACGCTTTTATGCTTAAAAGACTAGCTGTCATTTCATCGGTAGCTTTCAAGGTTTTTAAGTTTGCCTGATAAAAACGGCTGTTTAGTTGTGACTCCGGCAGTTCTTTTGCCAGTTCAACGTTTGAACTTTCCACCATTTCGCTGCCTTCATTAGTTTCTTCAAGTCGTATGAACCCTGGGCTGTTAACCTGTTGTACAGTAGCCTTGACACCCTGCGGGTCCTGACTGGACATGAGTACGCGGGTCTTTTTGTAGCCGTCAGTTGATGCATTGGCAACGTTGTTGGCATTGGAGTTGACTCTGGTGCCAAACGCCTGAAGCCCAGAGAGTGCAGAATTTACAGCGGATATCATTGTTTCACCCAGAAAAAATTGTAAGCACCAAATAACCGGGTGCCTGTATACCTTAAGTATTGCGAAAAGAGTGCCAATACCTAATAAATATTCATAGATAATATAAATTCTGTTATATCAATACGGTACGGCTCTCTGTCGGTGTCGTTCAGGGACTAAGTTTCAATTACCAATAACAGGAGACATGGCGATAGTGGGATTTGAATTACGTTTTGGTATTTAGGGGGGCTCCTTCAGCAGTTGGCGACAGATGGCACGAATCAATTTTGTCTCTTTTGATTTGAGCTCCATCCTGCCCAAAAACTGGCGGATATTTCGCATGTAGTACGTGTGGTTTTTTTTCTGGAGAAATCCGATTTTGTGGAGGCTGTCTTCCACATAGTGGTACATCTTTTCAACTTCATGGGATGAGGCCAGTTTTGCTTTGGGGGCAACATCTTTCTGTTCGTGAACCACGGTGTGAAAAATTTCATAGCAGTGAATTGCTACCGCCTGGGCAAGATTTAGAGAGGAAAATCCCGTGGTGGGTATGACTGAGCGGTGCTGACAGTATTTGAGATCCTCGTTGGTCAGACCCCGGTCTTCAGCACCAAATAAAAAGGCAATTTTATTGTTCGCCAGCAGGGGAAGGACGATCCTCATGATATCTCTTGGACTGTTTCCAGGCCCGCGGTGACGTCCCTTTCGGGCAGTTGTTCCAATGACTTGGGAAAAGGTTTCAGGGCACTCCTGAGATCTTCATGGAACTCCATTGTGTCTAAGAGGTGTGCAGCGTTATGGGTTGCAAGTTTCAGCATACGCTGGTGTTCGGGATATTCTTTTGCCACCACAATAATCCTGCTAATACCCATATTCCATGCAGCTCGTGCTGCTGACCCAATGTTCTCAGGGTACTTAGGGTTTACGAGGACGATAGTTATGTTGTTGAGTAGACAAGAGCTTTGTGGCATCGTTCAGGTAGGATCAGAAGAAAAGAAAACGGCCATGAAGCAGATGCTGCTGTTTCATGGCCGTGATGTTCAATTATTGTTTGTGGACTTAGGATTATGAAATCTTAATATTTATTTGTTTACGGTGTCCTCAAGGGATACTCTACTTAATTTTTCATACTCTTCGACCTGTTTGTCCGGGTTGGTAGGCATTAGGCGTTTTAGTAGTGGGACCACGCCTTTTTCTGATTTCTCAAAGAGATTCTCAGCTTCCTTCAAGGTGATTTGCCAAGCGGGTGCAAAACCGGGTGCCTTTTCAAACATCATGTCCAGTGCTGTCTGGTATACATAGAACTGACGAATTTCTTTGCGTCCAGGTTTCTGGTTTAGGGACTGGACAGTAATTCGAAGGTTGTCCCGTTCTTGTTTCAAAATTTCAAGTTCCTGCTTACGCCTCTCATTTTCCTTGGAGTCAATTTCAAGCTTTGTATGCAGGTGGGTACGTAACCTTGACACCTCTTTGGTGAGTTCCCGACGTCGCATAAATCCACGTACTCAGATGATAATGCAGAAGAAAATACCAATGGCCAGGCCTTTGGCAAAGGGGTTTGCGATGATTGTGGTGAGCCAGTTTGCTTCTTCCATAGTCGAGATCCTCCAGAAAGGCAGTTTGTAAGGTAGAGCATATATTTACAAGATGATTTCAGTTGTTCCAACAACTTTTTATGCGAAATACGCATTCAAGTCAAGTGGCAATAATATGGCTTCCCCTTATGGTGTCTCGTTGTTGTCTGTAACCGGACCGAAATATACTCGATTCCGACGCAAGTCAACATCGAGCAGAACAACTTTTGTGAGTTTACCGATCTGAAAAGATCTGCCGCTGTGTTTTCCAGTGAGGCGGTGATGCTTTGCGTCAAATATATAATAATCGTCCTTCAGTGAAGTAAGGGATATTCCCCCACTGACAAAAAGGCCTGTTAGCTCAACGAATATTGCAGATCCGGTAACTCCTGAAATAACAGCCTCAAAAGTTTCACCAACTTTGTTCTGCATGAAACGAACTTTAAGTCTGTCGTTCATTTCCCGTTCAGCAGTTATTGCAATGCGTTCTCTGGCCGAGAGGAATACCCCCATATCTTTGACAGAAGTCTGCCCGCCTTTTTGTCTGATTTTCACCCTTGTCTTGCGCTGCAGGAAATCCTGCAATGTCCTGTGTACAGTGAGATCAGGATAACGACGAATTGGAGATGTAAAGTGGGTGTAGTCGGTTGCTGCCAGGCCAAAATGACCTACGTTTTCCACATCATATCTTGCCTGCTGCATGGTGCGTAACAGGAGGTTGTTGATCACGTATTCTTTTGGACTCCCTGCAACCAGGGTAATCACCTGGCCAAACCAGTCGGGGTCCTGACGCAGTGGAGGCAAGTCAAGGCCGAGGGAACGGCCAAACTCCATAAACTCAGTGATTTTTTCAGGAGATGGACGTTCGTGGATCCGATAGAGACCGTTCAGGTGGTTTTCGGTGAAAGTCTCAGCCACTGCTTCGTTGGCTGCAAGCATAAACTCTTCAATCATTTTATGAGCAAAATTTCTTTCGGAGCGCCTGATGGATGCAATTTTACCTTCATCATCCAGGGTCATGAAGGGTTCAGGAATGGTGAATCCTATTGAGCCGCGTGCCTTCCGCAGTTTCATGAGTGCTGTGGCAAGCTCCCCCGCCCATTTCAGGGGGGTCAGGAATTCTTTGTGTTCACGTCTGACATCAGAATTCTTGTCGGTTAAAATCTGGCGAACAGTGGTGTAGGTGAATCGTTGCTTGGAGTTAATGATGGATTTTGAGAATTTCTTTTTCAGCAAGTGGCCCTGGCGATTAAAGTCCAGGATAGCTGTGAAGGCATAGCGGTCTTCTCCTGGAAGGAGGCTGCAGAGTCCATTTGATAATTTTTCGGGAAGCATGGGGATAACCCGGCCTGGAAAATAGATTGAGGTGCCACGCTGGTATGCATCTTTGTCCAGGGGAGACCCCGGCTGAACATAATGAGAGACATCTGCAATGGAGACATGAAGCTGATATCCGTTGTGAGTTTTGGTCACAGCAATGGCATCATCGAAGTCTTTTGCTGTCTCACCATCGATGGTGACATGCTGGATGTCGCGGAGGTCAAGCCTGCTTTTCGATGGAACGATTTTGTCTGAGATTGCCTCAACCATCTCCTGGGTTTCTGGGCTGAACCTATGGGGAAGATTGTGTTTTTCTATAACCAGTCGCATCTGTACGTCAACCAGGTCAGGATCTCCGAGGATCTCCTCCAGAGTTCCCTGTTCGTGAAGGCCATCACGCTCTCCATTAAGTTTTACAATAACAGCATCCCCTTCATGAAGTTCTTTTGAGGGGGCATCTTTGAGGAGGATGGAAAATGGATACCTGGGGTCTTCAGGGCGAACAATGGCCTTTTTGTCATGGAAGGTGACAAAGCCAGCCATCTGAACTCGTCCCCGTCCCATAATGGATAGTATTTCTGCCTCGGGTCGGCCGTCCTTTTTGACTTTGAATATTCTAATCAGTACCTTGTCTCCGTGATGGGCATCTCCCATATTTCCAGGAGAAACGAAGGCATCCCTTGTGTATTGAACGGGGCCGAGACGGGAAGTAAGACCACTGACGAAACCGAATCCCTTGCTGTTCTGGTCAAGGGTACCTTCGCACAGGCCATTCTTGGGGCCCGGGTCATAGTTGTTTTTGTCGAGCTGTACCAGAATTTTTTCATTGGTGAGACGGGTTAACAGCTTATGCAGCGGTTTTCTGCTGGATAGAGGGAGTTCCAGCACCTTGGATAAATCTTTTGTATTTAATGGAGGGCTGGTTTTGTAAAGAAGCGTCAAGACCTGCTGGTAGAGGCTGTCTTGATGAGTGTGCTGTTTTTGGGGCTGATGTTTACTAGCTGAACGTTTGTTCTTTTTTTTATACTTAGAGTGTCTTTTTTTTTGCATTATTTTTTTTGTTTTTCCAAGAAGCTTTTAATTTGGTAGAGTTAATTCAGGATCAATGGATTCCTGTATTGTTCTTTTCAGTAATCCGCCGGTCTATTTGTTGAGTAGGATAGTCATGATTGTCTTAAAAGCAATTTTATTTCCGGATTTACTGCGGGATATCTATAAAATAACGATAGTTTCTGGTTTTTTTTATGCAGTATATTCCTTTTGATCTAGAGCTGTATCGCAGCCAGATGAGGCAGTTGCTGGGGGAAGCACCCAAGGACCACGTATTCTGGGATGCTCTGGACTTTGCCACAGATGCCCATGATGATCAATGGCGCAGATCAGGAGAAGCCTATATCATGCATCCCTGCTCTGTTGCAAAAATTCTGGCGGAGGAAATGGATGTTGTTGATCCGGAAATCCTGTCTGCTGCACTGCTTCATGATACTGTGGAGGATGTGGAGCATGTCACCACTGCGCTTGTCGGTGAAAAATTTGGTTCCTATGTTGCGGCCATTGTGGAGGGTTGTACCAAGGTTACCCAGGATTCCAGTGACAAACAGACCCTGTCCAAAAAGGTCCACCGGAAAATATTTTCAGGGGCGGCTCTGCGGCCTGAAGTGATGCTGGTTAAGCTTGCCGACCGGCTTCACAATCTGCGTACTCTTGGCGCTATGCCCAAGCGTAAGCGTCAGAAAATATCCGATGAAACTCTTGATATATATGCACCTCTTGCGACAGTTTTTGGTTTATTCAGTTTGAAGCGGGAAATGTATAACCTGGCCCTCTCCTATAAATTTCCTAAACAGGGAGCAAAACTTCTCAGTCATATAAGGCAATTAAAAAATTCACCGCAGGCAATTGAAATTGTAGAGCGCCTTGAACGAAAAACCAGAGAGGTCTGGCTGACTTCCAATGTGAGAATACGCACTAAGGGGCTCTGGGCCTATTACGATCCTTCAAATAGGATTTTGAGGAAAGAGATTGATAACCCTCTTGAAATATTGATAATTGCTGATAGTACCCAATCCTGCTATTCAGTGCTTGGCATCTTGAACCAAACCTTCCCCCCTATTCCACGAACTATCAGGGATTTTATCGCAAACCCAAAACCAACCGGATATCAGGGGCTGCACGCCAGGGCAAATATAAAAGGGCATAAATATCTTTTTAAGATTCGAACTGAGAATATGGCTCGCCGGGCCCAGCGTGGCTTGTTTAAGGACTGGAGCTCCAAAAACAGCACTCAGAGACGTTTTATCAGAGAGATCCAGGAACTTCTTGATGTGATCGGGTCTGGTGAAGTAGCTTCTTATCGAGACGTTATTGCTGCCAGCGGCAAAAAAGAGATTTACACTTATACCCCCGGTGGTGATCTGTTCTGTCTTCCAGCACAATCCACGGTGCTTGATTTTGCATTCAGAGTACACACTGATATTGGTAACAGTTGTACCGGGGCAATGATTGGAAGTGTAAAAGTTCCCAGTGAGCATGAACTCCGTGATGGTGATGTTATCAGGGTGCTTCGTGCTGAACGTCCTCTGCAGTTTCAGCAATCCATGTTAGAACGTTGCAGGACTCCCAGGGCTCGCGCAGAGCTTTCAAGAACCTTTCGGGTGCGCAGGCAGAAACTCTCAAAAGTTGTGGGGCTTTCCATTGTGACCCAGGAGATGCTCCGCTATGGGCTACCATTCGAATTGCTGGAAAATAAAGATCTGCCACGGATTCTGAATCACTTTTCTCTAACTGATCTGGATGAGTTGTATGTTCATGTTGGAGAGGGGCGTATTCACCTCTCAAGTTTGATTTATCAAATCAAAGAAAAGCTGTATCAGGGGCAATCACCCCTGGTGAAACCAACCGGTCAGCTCAACAAGGTGGAACTCACCACCCTAGACCCGGTGACCATTAAAATCTCAGCCTGCTGTAAGCCAAATCCAACAGACAAAGGTCTGTTTGCCTTTTTAAGTGAGAGGGGGCTGTCCATTCATCAAAAAGAGTGCCCCCAATTGAAGAAAATAAAATTTCAGCGGGAAGATATTGTCGATTTACGCTGGAATCTGCGGCAGACCAGGGTTGATAAACCACAATCGTTGGTGATTATGGCAGCCACCCAGCACAGGATTATGATGTTGCTCGGTGTTGCCCCTGCAGAGATGCGACTGCTGGATGTAAACCTTCTTTCCAAAACACCAACCGCAAATCCAGCCTGGGAGATACGATTTCAAGTCCCAACCCTCTATGTGCTGAGAAAAATCTTACGACATTTCGATAAATCAGCACTGGTGTATGCTTTCGATTTTGAGTACTGAAAAATTGATGGCGTCGTTAAAACTCTCCACCTCCTTCGTTGCTTCACATTTTCAATCATTACGACGTATTCCAGTACGCCGAAACAATTGAAACTGTTTGCGCCTCTGATGTGAAGTTTTTCGAAGTCTACGCTTATCTACTTTGTCATCTACAACTTCAGGTTTTTACGCAGTAGTGTCCGGTTAGAAATTTGCAAACGAACGTTTTCGTCGTTTTCGTTGCTTTGCTCTCGGTTTTCGTTTTTCTTTTAGTGCAACCGCTTGTTTTTC
>JAJRQL010000209.1 GCA_024280265.1 Deltaproteobacteria bacterium | reverse complement strand
ATGGGAACCTCTTTTTTTAAGTGATTGTGGTGAACCACTTAAATGGAACCCATGAGCATATTTGTCAACCCATGTTCGGCCTCAAAAACGTATGGGGTGAAAATCAGCTCCGCAATTCTTTCCTTATCAGATCCCCCCCTTGAACTATGGGGATCTGATAAGGAAAGAATTGCTAAGAGGTCATAACCAAGGAATCATTATCTACTGCATCCGGTTCCTTTTGAGAGATTCGGATTGACCCGACAAATTCGCTTTCCATTCGGAGAGAGAAAAGAATATGGAAAAGCGATTGTTTGTCAAGCCTGCCCACTTCGCAGTTTGCGGGAAGCTTCTGAGTATCCTTAAGATAAAGGAGTTTCTGAAAGGTTGTCAAAAAACGTTTTACGAGAGCAACATGGAGTCCATGGCAAGCTCTTCTCCCTGAGACTCATAGAAACGGCGTACCAGATCTTCGACAGTAAGAGCCTTTTTTTCTTCACCACGAACATCGAAAATAATTCGCCCCTGATGCAACATTATGAGACGGTTGCCAAAGCTGATGGCATGCTTCATGTTATGGGTGATCATCATGCTGGTGAGTCCCTGTTCTTTTACAATATCCCTTGTCAGAGCGAGAATCTTACCCGCTGTCTTAGGATCCAGAGCCGCAATGTGCTCATCAAGCAGGAGTACTTCCGGACGGATCATGGTGGCCATGAGCATGGTCAGGGCCTGACGCTGCCCACCTGACAGCAGTCCCACTTTATCAAGCAATCTCTTTTCCAGCCCCAGGCCAAGATGAGCCAGCCTGCTTCTGAAAATTTCACGATCCCTGACCTTAACACCACGCCCAAGGCCCCGTCTCAAGCCTCTTCTGTTAGCAAGAGCAAGATTCTGCTCTATGGTCGCCGAAGGACAGGTCCCAAGCAGAGGATCCTGAAAGACCCTGGAAATATATCTGGCCCGCTTATACTCCGGCCATCGAGTCACATCTTTTTTATTCACTATAATCTTGCCGGTATCTGGAAAGAAACATCCGGCGATGCAGTTCAGAAGAGTGGACTTACCGGCACCGTTGGAGCCGATCACCGTGATAAAATCACCCTCTTCAATCTGCAGATTGATATTATTGAGGGCAAAGACTTCATTAACACTCCCTTTATGGAAGTATTTCTGACACGCATCAAGTGTAATCACCGCTGTATCAACCTGTTTTTAAGATTAGGAGCAATGAGGGCGCTGATAACCAGAATGGCTGTAACCAGATTCAAGTCACTGGGATTAAAGGTAAAGCCGCCAATCTCCAATCCCAGCGCCAGGGCAATGGCCAGACGATAGAGGATTGAGCCCAGTAGAGCTGCAATAAAGGCCCTGGCGATACTGCTGCTGCCAAATACCGTCTCACCAATGATAACAGATGCCAAGCCAGCCACAATGGTACCGATTCCCATACCGACGTCGGCCGCGCCCTGATTCTGGGCCACCAATGCACCACTTAAGGCCACAAGGCCATTGGAAAGTCCAACGCCGAGAATAATAATTGCGTGGGTATTCACCCCCAGACTGGTTACCATCTGCGGATTATCACCAGTGGTCAGCATGGCCTGACCAAGTTCTGTCCCGAGAAACCAGATGATAAGGACAACCATGGAACAGGAAAAGAGACCAAAGACCAGCAGTCCGGCGTAATGGGCAGGAACACCAAAAGCTATCACCGTATCAAAGACAGTATCCGCACTGAGCAAAGCAATGTTAGGTCCGGACATAATCCTGATATTAATGGAGTAGAGCGCGATCATGGTGAGGATTGATGCCAGAAGGTGGAGAATCTTAAACTTGGTGTTGAGTACTGCGGTGACGACTCCCGCAGCAAAGCCTCCCATCGCCGCAAACACCAGAGACAAATAGGGATTATAACCGGAAGTGATGGCCACAGCCGAAATAGCAGCACCAAGGGGAAGACTGCCGTCGACGGTAAGATCAGGGAAGTCAAGGATACGAAAGGTGAGATACACTCCGATCACCATGATTCCGTAGACAAGTCCCTGCTCAATGGCTCCTAAGGCCGCATACAACGTCATAATATTTCCTTGTCCCTTTACCGTTTTCTGCTGCCCGAAGGAATTGGTAACGATTCGTCAGGAGATGCAAACAGGAATGAAGCGTCTGTCTCCATCACCAGTCTGATCATTCTATGATTTTTGTTGCCTTTTCAAGCAATTCATGGGGAGGTGTTATGCCCATCATTTTCGAGAACTTCATGTTAATATGGAGCTCAAGCTTCTTCTGAAACTCAACGGGGATATCTTTGGGACTGGCACCCTTGAGGATTCTTTCAACCATGGCACCAGTCTGCAGGCCATGTTTGTAATAATCAAATCCCATGGCGGCAACAGCTCCTCTGGCCACTGAATCCACATCTGCTGCAAACACAGGAAGTTTATTCTGACTACCCACTTTGATCACCGACTCAAGAGCTGAGATAATGGTGTTGTCAGTGGGAATAAAAATGGCGTCAACACGGCCGAGAAGACTCTTTGCCGCCTGATACACCTCTGCTGTTTTTGAAGCTGTACCTTCGACAACCTCAAAACCAAGTTCCCGGCTCAATGCCTTTATGCCAGCAACGGTGGCCTTGGAATTGGCCTCGCCACTGTTATAGAGAACTCCAAGACGTTTCAGGTCCGGTACAAAGGTGCGCACCATCTCCAGATGTTCCCGTACAGGGAGAAGGTCTGACACACCAGTGATCATTCCACCTGGATGTTTGAGATTTTTCAAAAGCCCTGCGGCAACGGGATCTGTCACTGCGGTGAAGAGCAGAGGACGCTTCAGGGAATCAGGTGCCTTACTTAACGCCTGGG
Source organism: Deltaproteobacteria bacterium (assembly GCA_024280265.1). Taxonomy (GTDB): domain Bacteria; phylum Desulfobacterota; class Desulfobulbia; order Desulfobulbales; family Desulfocapsaceae; genus Desulfocapsa. The sequence goes on along the minus strand of JAJRQL010000209.1, from coordinate 7,474 downwards.
CGCAGGCCTGTGCCGAAGGAGTGGCGATTGCTATCAGCAAATCTGCCTTTTCACCAATCATCTGCTGAGCGATCTGCGTTGCCGTGCCCATGTTGGCCTGAGCATTATGTACTTTAAATGTGATATTAACATCGTTTTTCTTTGAATAATCCTTTATGCCTCTCAGTACAGCATCAAGGGCCGGATGCTCAACAAACTGATTAACCGAAACAGTATAACCCTCTGCCATAAGACCTGGAACATAAATCAGGCCGAGTATTTGAATCAACAGCAACACTATTTTCATATTCTTCTCCTTTAAAAAAGCGGGTTCTATTCTTCACAAACCACACCGCCTCTGGAACTCTTCCTCCACTCAGCAACAATAAAGAAAGAGTTTTTGTGATATTCTTTGCCAGCGATAAACACATATAGCCATTCCCTGCAGGGCAAGGCATTGCCTAGTACTGGATCTTCAGATGAAACATTATATAGGGTCACACTCTTTTTGGCAACACGTGCCAGTGGGAATTCCCTGCTAAGCAACCAATCATATTTGACTTACCTATACCGTTCAGTATACTTAAATCATGAGAGCTACATTAGCTCTGTACCATTCAGCTGGAGATTCATAAAGAGAAAATATTTCTTCCGGGATCAAACACTGTTAATCCAGCCAATGCTCGCAGGAGTGTACAAGACATGAAACGCCACCCACATTTTCTGTTTTTGCTGATCTCATCCATTATTTTTCTCATGTCCCTTACTTCTTGTGATCAGCAGAAAGATCCTATTAAAATTGGTATGGCTATTAATCTCAGTGGTCGTGGTGGGGAGGCAGGAGAACACATCCGAGATGGCGCCCTTCTGGCGATAAAAAATATTAATACCTCCGGAGGTATTAATGGCCGCCCTCTTCAACTGCTCATACGTGACGACCAGAACACCGATGCAGGCATAAGAAAAGCTGACAAATCACTCATAAATGAAGGAGTAGTTGCAATCATAGGTCACAGCACCTCCTCAAACACCATAAAAGCCCTCCCTTTTGTTACTTCCCACAATACAATTCTCATTACTGCCTATTCAGCTTCAACCCAATTAACTGGTCAGGACGATCTGTTTTTCCGTACAGGAGTAGACTGTTCGCTGTTTGCCCGAAAAATGAATACCCTTCTGCAGCAGAAAAAGATCCGCTCTGTGGTATTTCTAAAAGACATGGCCAACGCAGCCTTTGTTCAGGATTATACAACCTACGTCAAAAATAATTTCACCGGCTCGGTCACAGAGGTTGAATTTGATTCCAGAGAAACCTCAGACTGGAATCGGATAACCTCAGAAATACTGCAACCAGATCCAGATGCCGTAATTTTCCTGACCGAAGCAAGTATGACCAGCATAGCGTTACAGAAAATTATAACTGCCGGCTACATAGGCTTCCGTATTGCCACTCTCTGGACGCAAACTCCAGGTTTGATACAGCACGCCGACAAGAGTGCTGAAGGATTAAGCATCGTCACCTATATAGCCCCGGACAATACTCGACCGGAGTATCTTGCTTTTGCAAAAGACCTTGAAGGGAATTTCCACAAAAAAGCAACTGCCAGATCCACAAGAGCATATGAGATAGTTATGATCTTGGCCGATGCCTTAAAACGCAGCGACACCCATACCGGTAAGGAACTGAAGAAAGCACTCCTGGCCGGGGAGTACAACACCCTTATGGGGCATGTTACATTTGACCAGTTCGGTGATGTTATCCGCCCCGTATATGAAATTATTGTGAAGGAAAAAAAGTTTTACAACAATGGTGAACTGTAAGTGCCCACCCAGACTCTACATACAAAAATCAACCAGATCCTCCTTCTCATAGCCGTTGGTTTGTTTTTTATCATTTTTATCTTCACTAGAATTAGTGAATACCGACAGACAAAAGTAGAATATTCCTCTGTAATCCAGGCACGAATCAATATTGCCAAGGCACTCATAGAAAAAGTCCTGTTTCAAACCGACGTTTTGGTACAGGCAGCACTGCAGACCCACCAGAGCACGAAAGACCTTTTCACTCATCTGGAAACATCTCACTTATTTGAACTCCATGGAGATATTTTCTATGTTCTTGATCCTCAGGGTAAGGTCATTTCCATCTCAGAACCATTCAACAGCTTCAAAGGACTTGATTTCAGCAGTATGATTGCAACAGTATCAAGTTCCGACAGACAGAGACAGGTGCAGCATCATTACCAGTCGATTTTAACCAATCGTTCAGTGATAACTATTCAGTATCCAATAAATAACGGATACTTGCTGGTGGTGGAGCGCAGCCTGTCCACAATCACTCAGTTTATGACAAGTTTTGAAAAGGGAAAGCTGTTCCCGGGTGAACTTTTTTTTGTGTTATCCGAAAAAGGCAGAACTATCTATCATCCCGACCAAACTCTGATGAACACCCGTCACAATCTTGCATTTGACCTGAAAGAAGTCTCCAGAAAAGATACCCTCGGGTTTTTTTCTTTTGTTTATCATGGAAAAAAATATATTGCACACAGCGACCGTTTTACCGAACCCAACAGCTGGATCATATACTACAGTATCCCTGACACAATAATCATAAAAGCCATTAAGGATATCTTTTTCAGACAACTCTTTTTTCTCCTCTTCTTCTTCGCTCTGTTCCTATTCATTTTCAAACTTGTCTTTAGCAGATATTTTTCCCCTCCCATCAACAATATTGTAGCAGCTCTGAAAGGTGCTGACCCTGAAGCAAAACTTTCGCTTTCCCCAGAAATGGCAGGTGGTATCCTTGAATTTGACATCATTATTAAAGCCATTACATCCAGGGACAAAGAGATATCCCATACCGCGGAACGCTTTCAAGCTGTGCTTAACAGTCTGGACGCAGTTGTCTATGTTGCCGATCTGACGACCCATGAGCTGATTTTTATCAACCATCAGGGCATCAAACAGTATGGTGATGATGCCGTTGGCAGAAAATGCTATACAGTTTTACAGCAGGAAATAGATACACCTTGCAGTTTTTGTACAAATAAATTCCTGGTTGACACCACAGGCACAGCAACTGGGGTTCATATCCGGGAATACCAGGATAACAAAAGCAGACAATGGTTTGAGTACCGTGACCAGGCGATTCGATGGACTGACGGCAGACTGGTACGCATGGCAATCATCGTTGATATCAGTGCCAGAAAAGAAGCTGAGACAGCGCTCCAGGCCGAGAAAGAACGATTGAACGTTACCCTGCAATCCATTGGTGATGGTGTCATCACCACAGATGTGAATGGGAAAATCATATTTTTAAATAAAATGGCGGAAACCCTCTGTGGATGGACTAATGAGGAGGCTCAAGGAAAACCATCAACAATCGTTTTCAATATTATCAACGAAAAAACAGGCCATAAATGTGACAATCCGGTACAACGGGTGATGCGCCTGGGGAGGATCATCGGGCTTGCCAATCACACAGCACTCATTACCAAAAACGGTACCATCAGATCCATCTCCGACAGTGGGGCTCCCATCAGAGATAAAGAGAGCAATATCATCGGTGTCGTGCTCGTTTTTCGGGATGTAACACACGAAAGAATGTTGGAAGAAGAGTTACTCAAAACGAAAAAACTGGAATCAATCGGAGTGCTGGCTGGTGGCATAGCTCATGATTTCAACAATATCCTTTCTGCCATCCTCGGGAATATTGAACTGGCTGGTTATCGAATAGCAAAAGAAGACAGCCGAACCGTATCCCTGCTTGCCGAGGCTGAAAAAGCAACAAAAAGAGCCACCAAACTAACTAGACAGCTTCTTACCTTTTCAAAAGGTGGCGATCCAGTAAGAGAACCAACCTCTCTTGCAAATATGGTCACTGAATCTGCTAATTTTGTCCTCCATGGCAGTAACATTGTCTGTAACTATTCCTTCCCGGAAGACCTGTGGATGGTTGAGGTCGACAGTGGGCAGATTGGACAGGTTATTCAAAATATAACTATTAATGCCAAGCATGCCATGCCGGAAGGAGGGACTATAGTTGTCCACTGTGCCAATGTCACAGACACTGCAGCAGAAACCCTGCTCAGCGTGGACTCCGGTGATTACGTCCGTATTTCCATACAGGACAGTGGGGTTGGGATACCCAAAGATATTTTAGAAAAGATATTTGACCCTTACTTCACAACAAAACAGGAAGGCAGTGGGCTCGGGCTGGCTATCTGCCACTCAATCATCAATAAGCATGAAGGCTATATCACTGTGTCTTCCAGTATAGGAAAAGGAACAACCGTTACCATATACCTTCCTGCTGTAGGTTCTCAAGCAAACTACCAGGATAGCACACAGGAGGCAGATACCTTGACTGCTGTACGGTCAGCTAAAATCATGCTTATGGATGACGAAGAAATGCTTCGAGATGTTGCTGCACTACAACTTTCAACCCTTGGCCACGAGGCAATCCTTGTAAAAGACGGGGTTCATGCAATTAATAAATATCAGGAACTTCAAGATGAAGGAACCCCGGTGGATATCGTCATTATGGATTTAACGATTCCAGGGGGGATGGGAGGACAGGAAGCAGCAAAAAAACTTCTACAAATTGATCCGGACGCTAGAATAATTGTAGCAAGTGGCTATTCAAACGACCCGATAATGGCCGACTTTCAAAAACATGGCTTTATCGCTGCCATTACCAAACCATTTGACCTGAAACAATTGAGTGATGCAATATTTTCAATTCTAAGATAGGGCTACCATAAGTCTGGTGGGCGAGGTGGGATTCGAACCCACGACTTTCAGCTTCGGAGGCTGACACTCTATCCAACTGAGCTACCCGCCCTGACAGATTTTAATCCTACAATTAGCCAGGTATCATATTCCCCTGGAACCCAAGTATAAAACCACAGACCCCTCTTTTACCAGACTCTTCCCTGAATTACCAATTCAATCTGCACCGAAAAAATTACACAAATATTCCAGCAATCAGGCCTTAAACCTGTTCACCAGATTTGTTAAGGTCCCAGCTAGTTCTTCAAGACTTACTGCTTTTACATTTACCTGAGAACTGTTTTCACTTATTTCTTTTGAAGACTGTCCCACTTCCGTTATGTCTAATGCGATCTCACCGATAACAGATGATGCCTGAGCAACATTCTCATTTACCTCCTGGATTCCCTGAGAGGCCTGACTAATATTCTCAGCTATTTCCTGCGTTGCACTGGACTGCTCGTGCACAGTCTGAACAACCATTGATATTTTGCCATCTATTTCATTAATGACCTCAGAAATCCGCGTAATTTCTGTAACAGACCCCCGACTGGCACTCTGAATAGCCTCTATCTTTTCTTTAATCTGGCCTGTGGCCTCGGATGTCTGTTTTGCCAGTTCTTTAATTTCGTTTGCAACCACAGCAAACCCTTTCCCGGCCTCACCGGCACGCGCTGCCTCAATGGTCGCATTGAGTGCAAGAAGGTTGGTCTGTTCTGAAATCTCAGTTATAGCTTCTGTAACCTTGCCAATTTCCAGAGCTGCACTTCCCAGCTCCTTGATCTGAGTGGATGCATTTACCGACTGGGTAACAGCTGTCCTGGTAATGGATTGAGTCTGCTCAGTATTTGCAGAAATTTCAGCAATGGTGGCTGACATCTCTTCTGCAGCTGATGCAACCATATTGATATTCACAGAAGTCTCTTCTGTGGCCGCTGCAACAGATCCCATATTGGCGCTCATCTCCTCTGCGGCAGTGGCGACAGTATTGGCACGCCCCGTTGTCTCTTCTGCATTGGCTGACATTTCTTTTGATATTTCTGTAAGCTCTGTTGACGCAACGGATAAGGTCTTTGTTCCGGATGTAATCTCCTGGAACATTTCCCGTAAATTCCCGCTCATCTCGTTAAGAGCCACCGCCAGTACCCCAATTTCATCCTTCTGAACTATTGACAACTTTCCAGTCAAATCTCCACTCTTCAGTTTTTCAGCAAAAGAAACTGCCTCATTAAGCGGCCCGGTGATCAGGATTGCAAGAAAAAACCCGCCAATTACAGCAAACAGTATCGCCACAACAGTGACAGCAATGGTCTTATACAAAATACTCTGCACCACAGCCTCCATCTCTATTCTGGCCTGCTCACTAACCCCTCTCAGCTTCATTATGAGCCTTCTACCCACCACATCAGTATCACTATCTATTTCCGAGAGAGCCTTTATCTTTTGTTTATCGACTTCTTCAGAGTTGATAATGTCGTTTTTCAGTGTATATATGTCTTTGATCCCGACTATAAACTGGATATTGTGTAGATTGTCAGTCTCTTTAAGCAGGCGTACAACTTTTTCATCCTTTGTGGCATGAAGAGTACCATCAGGAGTTTCCGAGCCGCTTAAAATGGCATCCTGAAAGAAATCAAATGTCTTTACAAACTGACGATGTTTCTCCCATACTGCCTCAAGCTGCCTTGTATCTTCTGAGACCAGAAGTTCCTTGACCATCTGCATGTCACCACGCACAGCAAGTTCCATCTCCATGGCAGAAGCCCCCACTGTTGCCGACTCTCTAAGCAAGTTCGTCGACCAATAGCCATTCAACCCAATAAATCCTGCCAGCAGTGCTATAAAGCAGAAGGCCGTTATTATTTTTATTTTTATCGAAATATCGTTGAGTTTCATCTCTACCATCCTCAAATGAAGCCTTATCATGTTATTTAAGCCCACCAGCAAAGTACCACATTATTTTTCAAATAAGTAAGAAAAATCCCCTCCATACCCCACAACCCTGAAGACTTACAAATACAAACTGGCTTTTTCACAAGAAGGGAGGACGTATTGCAGAAGACAATCTGAAGGATAGGGACCGATCTGTTCCGAGACATTTTTAGTGAGTGTAACATTCCTCTCAAGTTTCTGACTTGGCCTAACTTGTGGCCATAATGTTATTATTTCGAAATACCCTCTGTCCTATTTGCAGCATATCAATTGCAACAGCCATGATTGAATCAACAAGCGCAAGTGCCACACCTTCAGTCACAATACCTGCTGACCTGATTTTTTCCATGGCCAGGCTAACTATCCGCTGCAATGCCTCCACAAGTCTGAGGTCTTTCATCTCGTCACTACAGACAAAGAACAGGCTGCCCAATGTTCGGGGATCATCATGACATCGCTGCTCAAACGCCAGAAATATATACCGGCTCATGGCTATGGTGATATGGGCAACCATCCCGTCATAATCTCGCAGTTGTGTCTCCCTTTCAAGGTTCAGATAGTGCTTCATCATCTTGAAGAATACCTCGATGTCCCATCGCTTACCGTAAATTCGCACAATTTCTTCGTCCGGCAGTGTTATGTCAGTGGACACTTGTTGCTCCCCACATAGTCTGCACAAAATGAGGATGTTTTTCTCAGAATCTGTTAACAACGACCAGTGAGAATGCAGATTATCTGAAGCCGCCCCAGACTTTATGATAAAGGAGGTGGGGAGATGGACCTCCAAACAGAT
>JAJRQL010000208.1 GCA_024280265.1 Deltaproteobacteria bacterium | reverse complement strand
TGCTGTAATATTGTGAATGGCAAATGCACTTGCTTTGCCGCCACTGGTATATTACAAGAAAAGCATGAGGTTACAATGCGTTGATTATAACAGGAAAGCCATGGGTGGATGCTGTCTCCGCGTAGCGGCTTCGTCCAACAAAGGAAAGTACATGAGTAAACCCACAATAAAAGACCTTGCCAAAGCTGCGGGTGTAAGTCTTGCGACTGTGGACAGGGTGCTTAACAACCGGGGAGGTGTGAAACAATCCACAGTCGATCGAGTCACTGCTGCGATCAGTGCACTGAACTATGTGCGCGACATCTCAGCAGCCAACTTGGCACGCCGTACTGAGTACAAATTACTTTTCCTGCTGCCTGATTATGAAGATGAATTCACCAACATGATACTTATGGCCATTGATGAAGCGAATATTTCCATGGTCCATGAACGCACAACCATTTCTATAATCCGCGTACCGGCAAACGACCCTCACCGTATCGTACAGGAGATTGACAGGCTATCCGTTAAAAAAGTGGATGGAGTGGCGATTATGGCGCCTGAAACGGCACAGGTACGAGACGCTATTTTACGGCTGGACTCCCGCGGCATTGCCGTAGTTGCTTTTATGTCAAACCAGCCCAATGCTCGGAGCGCTAACTTTGTTGGAATTAACAATGAAGCTGCGGGTCGTACTGCCGGGCAACTTCTGGCGCGTTTTACAGGGGAACGACAAGGTGCGGTTCTAGTCATAACCGAAACTATGCAATCTCGTGACAGCCTGGAACGCCGGCTGGGTTTTGATGCCATCATGGCGAAAAGTGCACCACGGCTGCAGGTGAATCCTTCCATGGAAACCTACGGCGACGCTACCCGTACTGCGAAAATTGTTGCAACTGCTTTATACAACACTCAGGAGATTGTCGGTATTTATCTGATGAATCACGACATCTCTGAGACCATGCAGGCTATAAAAGACCAGGGAACACCCAGTAATTACGTGATCATAGGCCACGAATTGACTCAATACGCCCGTGCGCGACTTGTAGATGGCAGTATGGATGCTGTCATAACACAAGACGTGGGCCACCTGGTGCGAAGCTCCATTCGTATCCTGAAGGCTCGTATAACACAAATCGGCACAGTCCCTTCGCAAGAGCGAATTCGTATCGAAATCATCTTACGAGAAAATTTGCCGGAGGACTTGCTAGCTAACTCTTTGTAACACAGTGTTTATCCCAGGAACGCTGTTATAATTGCCGAAAATGATGTACGTACCTCATTTTTCTATTGACCATAAAGCGTGTATCCCTTATAATTAAATTTTAGAATTTCATGCTGGTTACCATCGTTGCGATGGAGGTGGATTATGTTCCACCATGTTGTTCTTTGACATCATGTATTCTTGTTTTCCAGGGCAAGAGCTCCTGTTCTGCTTCGATCCTGTATTATTGGGCAGTTGGAATGTTCGACATGTCGGGTTCCGCCAGGCACGAACCCTGACATTGCCTAAAATCCTCTGCAACCCCAGTCGAACTCGACCGGCTGTGACCTGGTTTTTCTTTCGCCAAGGTGTCAGGTTGATCAATTCCACTACCTGATTTCTGCAGCAGGTGGCAATGGGGATACCGTATAGTGCCGTGCCCTTTCGCACCTGACCAATAACCTGAAAGCCCGATTCAAGTACATACTTGAGAAAAGGCCATTTCATAAACCAGCTGTCTGCCAGGCAGAAAGTTTTTTTCTTTTCCTGATCGGCAAAAACAGGTGCTATGACCCTGAGCAAAGCTTTGGCTGCCTGCAGCTTGCCGGTATTGCCTCCGGATCGCATCAGTCGCGACAATAATGGTATTGCTGTATATTTTTTTCCACTGGCGATGGACAGGGCCATGGTCACCCAGTTCTGGCCTCTGGCATATTGCGGGCGATTGGCCTTGTTGCCATGCTGACGATATATCCAGCTATCAGGTGCTTTCCGGGAAGAACAGTAGATAAAAGTATCGTCAAAAATCAGGAACCAGACCGGTTGCGGGAACGATGTAACAACCAGTTTAGCCAGTTGCACACCAAGTGCAACCCATGACCATTTACCCTGCTGGAGCCATTTATAATAGGCGCTCCAACTGCGCAAAGGGTTAATTGCCAGCTAGGCCTCGGTTACAAAACCGGACTGAGTAAGCATTGCTCCGATCAACAACTCAATGAACGTCAGCGCAGAACGAACAGGTAGAACCCTGACAAGAAATGTGATACTTTCAAACAGGATTCCGGGGATAGTGCGGTATCCCCTTGTTTTCCATAGCGGCCTCCAGAAGAAGAAGTAAAAGTTTTCTTCTGGAGACTGCGTCTTCTCAGCCGAAAAGTACGCTGTATATTTTAAGTTTGTTCTTTTCGGCTGAGAAGACGCGGCTATCGCTATTTTGAGCCTATGTCAATAGTTTTTTATGTTTTTTCATCATTCCGCCAGAGTGACCTCTGCCGGGACCTGAAACTCCAAACTTTAGCCTTATAACTAAAAATGCAAGTAATATTGCGAAAAATGGCACGTTGCCAACATTCGCCAACAACGACCCGGGAGGAAATCTATGAGAATTTCAAATTTCTTGATCTCAACATCCATTTTCGCAGTAAGTATCTTGGGAGCGACCAGCGCTTCATCGGAAGACCTCACGCTGTGCTGGGCTTCATGGGACCCAGCTAACGCATTAGTAGAGTTGAGCAAGGATTTCGAAGCTAAAAGTGGCAACACAATGCATTTCGAATTTGTACCTTGGCCTAATTTTGCTGACCGTATGCTCAATGAACTGAACTCGGGTGGCGGCCTGTGCGACC
>JAJRQL010000207.1 GCA_024280265.1 Deltaproteobacteria bacterium | reverse complement strand
TCCCGTTTTTTACAAGTATGCAAAGTGCCGAGGCGCCTTGCTGTAGGGATAATTAATATAATTTTTGTGGGTTATGCCTCACAAGTAGCAAAACCCTATTTTATTCCCTCTGGATATAGAAAATCGACGAGGAATAAAACGAATGATATTTCGATAACATACAGCGTCAACTCAATTAGACCATAAAAATATAACCGGGAAACTTCAGTCACAAGATAGTTTTTCAGATATCCTTAAGACATTGAACAACATATTGGTAATCCTCTTCCTGCATCCTGTTATGCAGAGGAATAGCCATGGATGTTTCATTGGCAGCATAGGCAGCAGGATAATCCTGGGATTCAATGGAAAGCCGCTTTTTAAAGTAGTTTAGCATATGAACCGCATGCGTTCCCGGTCGGGTACTCACTCCCAACTGCTGCAAATGTTCCATTATGGCATTACGTCCCTGTGGCAGAAGGTCTTCTTTCACAGTGCAGACAAATGCCTGCCAGCCATGCTTATATTCCTTCCCAATTTCTGGAAGCTCCAGCCAGTCAATTGAAGCCAATCCGCGAATGTAGAACTTGGCCCACTTTTGCCTTTCAGTTATAAAATCCGTGAGCTTGGCCAGTTGAATCAGCCCCATGGCGCTCTGAAGATCAGTCATGCGATAGTTAAAACCAAGCATATCAAAATCGGGTAGCAGATACGGTTTCGCACCGTGATGACGTTGTTCTTCGGAGATACTTGCCCCATGATTGCGCTGGATGTTCATGGTTTCGGCAAGCAGATCATCATTGCTAGTAACCATTCCTCCTTCACCAGTGGTTATGGTTTTACGGGGATGAAATGAAAAGACAGCGGCATCACCAAGAGTTCCAGCCATCTGCCCCTTATAACTTGCTCCGGCAGCACATGCAGCATCCTCCAGAATCTTAACATTGTCAGGCAATACCCGCTTGATACCATCCATATCAGCACAGAGGCCAAACAGATGAACAGGGACGATTGCCTTGGTTTTGGAGCTTAATTTCTTTTCAATTTGTGAAGGGTCGATGTTAAAGGTGAGAGGATCAATATCAACAAAAACCGGCGTGGCTCCACAGTAGATTACCGTATTGGCAGTGGCAACCCAGGTAAATGCGGGAATAATAACCTCATCTCCCGGTCCAACACCCAAAGCCGTAAGAGCAAGATGCAGTCCTGTAGTACAAGAAGTCACGGCAATGGCATGCTTCACCTTATGATGAGCAGCAAAGTTTTTTTCAAACTCTGTTACCTTGGGTCCCTGAGTAACCCAACCACTCATAACGGGTTCCCGTAGGGCCTGCCACTCCTCTTCACCAATGGCAGGAAGAGAAATAGGAATATTACGTTTCTCCAGCTTTGCCATTATCCCTCCTCTCTAGTATGAAGTTGCCCCAGCAAACCATCTGGAATATAAAAGGTTTTCCAGTGGTCACAGTGGACACATAATTGTTCTTTCTCTACATGGCCAGTCAAGTGCATTTCTCGAAGCTCCTGATAGTAAGACGAACTCCAGACAGTTGCTATGGATTGGGTGGAGACATTTCCAATGAGCTGATCCTTCTCTCTTGTCCAATCGTGATTACATATCGCCACTTCACCATCCCACAAAATAACAAGATCTTGAAAGACCTTATGACAGGGAAGCCGTTTGGGAAACTCAGGCAGTTCAGTTTCGATAGAGCCCGGATGTTCACCCGCAGAATGCTCAATATAGATACGCACCCTGTCAACTTTTGGCTTCCAGAACTGAATAAAGTCGTCCATTCCTGGTTTATGGGGTGCCGTTTTCACAGAGCTTACCTGAACAACAGGGAACTGAGCTTTTCGCTTAGCTTTCAAGTCCAGGAATCTCTTGATATTAGCCATTACCTTCTCGTAATTACTTCCCTTACGCGTTTTTTCATAGAGCTCGGGATCAACGGTATCAACAGAAAATGAGATGAAATCAAGTTCCATATCCAGTATTTTTTCTGCCACCTCTGTGGTCAGTTGGGTACCATTAGAGGTAATCTGAAGTGGTCCAATTCCTTTTTCCTTGGCATAGCCGAGAATCTCATCCCACTGTGGATGGAGAAAGGGCTATCCACGGAAAAATGGTACCATCGCTATGGGTAGATTCTCTGCCATCTCGTCAATCAATTGTTTGGCAAGTGCTACTGACATATAGCCTTGATGTTTCTCCATAAGTCGACGAGGACAAAAGGAGCAGTTCAGGTTACAGATATTGGTGAGCTCAAGGGTTATCCGCTGAGGAAAATTTGGGGCCTTGAGGTCGATAGTATTTAATTTTGACATAAAAGTACAGAGTTAAGGTGTTAATGGCAGGTGGACTCTATTAAGAGCTTTTGAATAGAAAGAGAGACAACGGCCCCCTAAAAAATTCAACCAAGAGACATGATTACTTACAAATTGCAGCCTTGCATCGCGAGTAAAACCATACTCGATCTTGCTTTTGAGTTACAACAAAAAAAGAAAAAATCACATAGGCGAAAAACCCTACATACTTGAGCAGTAGAAAGCCTATATCACTACTATAATAGTCCAATATAACAGATAAATGTACAATTATTGCGAAAACAAAAAGTGTCATAATCTTAGCCCAATCAACTCTAATAGGGTAGTATCGTTGAGAGAGGTAAAAAGTAAACATAATATAAAATATATTCGAGACTAATAAAGAGAAGGCTGTTCCATAAATTGTAAACGTTTCAACAAAAAGAAAATTACATAGCAAAAGAACAAGAAATTGCGATATGGTGGTAATAAGATTAAAAGAAGTCCTTTTTGACCACATAATTCCTAACATGGAAAACTAGCGCAAACCTATAACAGCGTAGGCAATTAACAATATAGGCAATACGAGAATTGACTGGGCATATTTGTTTGAGGCAAATATCGAAATAACAATATCCCCAAAGACTGATATTGCCCCTCCCACAATCAATAAAAAAGAAAAATACACTGTCAGCAGCTTACTGAAGAGCTCCTGAGATTCAGGCTTTTTCCAAATGGAGAATGCATATGGTCCAAATGAAATCCGAAACGCTGCTATAACCATAAATAGCAATCCCGACAACTTAAGACTAATGGAATACTCCCCCAACATTTCCATACTCACAAGTCGTACCAGAAACAATCTATCAACTGAGGGCAACAATGCGCTAATAATTATTATCAAAGCAAAAGGTAGGCCATACTTTACCATTTCAATTATTAACGATAGATCACCTAGCTTACTTATTTTAATATATTGCCGGTTCATGAACAAACCAACAACAGCAAAAACATTAGAGGATATGACCGGGGCAATAATCGCCCCCATAATTCCCATTCTAAATTGAACAACGAGCAGCAATGTTAAGGATACGGACACCAGGGAATTTCCAAGGGTCAAAAATAAATATTTGTTCCGTTGAAATGTCCATTTGAATAAGTTATTTGAAAACAGAAGAAACGAAGTGGCAGGTAAGGAGAGAAGACAAACCTTCCAATAGGAGAGCAATTCAGAATTTTTTCCGAAAACAATTCCACTGATACTATCATCAAAAAAGAACACAAAAACACAAAAAATCAGCGTGGCGACAAATTGTACAATAAACCCAGTTGTCGTAATTTTGACTCGATAATCTGAATCAGTGGAATCTTTATCATAAAACCAGCGCGCAATAGCTGAATCCTGTCCGAGTGAAAAGAAACCCACAAAAACTGCAGTGATAGCAATGACGGTGCTAATTGCCCCAAATTCATCTTTTGTTAGGACTCTAGCAAGAATGGGAACAGTAAATATTGCAATAAACTTAGTAACTGCCCCAGCCAGTCCATAGACGGCAGTATCTTTAACGAGGAATTTAAGGCTGTCTTTAAGCATCATTATCCATATACTTCGCATACCACATCTGAAAGACCATCAGATGCCAGACCAATCTATCAATAACCGGTCCCTGATCTCCACGAAAGAAACCTGAAACAATTTGCTGAACTTTTAAGGGATCAAAAACCCCCTGCCTTGCTATGGTTTCAACATGCAGATGTTTTTCCACCAGATATTTCAAATCACTCTTTAACCACTTAGAAACAGGTATTCCAAAACCATGCTTGGGACGATCCAGCAGAGATTGAGGGATATAGCGATGGGCCAGTTTTTTCAAAAGGTACTTTTTTCTCCCATTCTTATACTTCAGGTCATGGGGAACATTCATGGAAAATTCCACAACCCTGTAATCGAGCAGAGGTAGTCTGGCCTCAAGCGAATAGGCCATGGATGCACGGTCAACTTTTGTCAGGATATCATCGGGTAAATAGGTGATAATATCCTGGAGCATATACTTTTCCTGGATATTTTGGCTGAGATCAAGGATATCAAAATATCTGTTCTCAAGTTTCGTGGGCCCATCAAGGACCAGGCCCCGTATTAAGGTCTGACAATTCAGATAGGTATAGTTAATAATATTATTATCACTATCCAATGCCTTAAAGCGCTGAATCATTTGCAGCAGCTTTCCTCTACCCGGTGTCTCTCCAATACATTTTCCAAGCAGTCGACTCAGTACCCCGATAATCTTATATTTTTGATACTTCAAGACGCCATCGTAACGCCCATATCCACAAAACAATTCATCTCCCCCATCTCCTGACAGAGCGACCGTCACCTTTTCTCTGGCAAATTTACTCACCAGCATGGTGGGGAGTTGTGATGAATCAGCAAAAGGTTCATCATAATATTCAGGAATTGTTTCAATAAGTCCTTCCACCTTCCCAATCGGCAGATACAGTTCGTGGTGACTGGTCCCGAGATGTCCGGCAATCCGTTTGGCATACTGCGCCTCATCAAACTGAGCATCCTCAAATCCAATGGTAAAGGTATCAACAGGATGAGGAGAGAGCTTCTGCATCACCGCAGACACAAGCGACGAATCATAGCCACCACTCAAAAACGACCCTATGGGAACATCAGAGACCATCCGATACTCCACTGCTTCTGTGAGCAGATCGTCGAAATCCTGTACCACGGTGTCTTCGCTTGCACCGGTAACAACCCTGTTCCTGTAGACGTCCTGGATACTCCAGAAGCTTTGCTCTGTAATCTCGTGTGTTGATAGATCAAACTCAAGATAGGAACCAGGTTCAAGTTTAAAGGTATTTTCAAAAATGGAATGGGGGGCCGTTATATAGCCATGGCACAAGAAGAGATTCAAAGAACCGTTTGATATCTTCTTTTGAAAACCGGGAAATTTAAAAAATGATTTTAATTCAGAAGAAAAAAGGAAGGCCTTATCGTCCTGATAGTAGTAGAGGGGTTTTATTCCCAGTCTGTCTCGAACCAGGTAGAGTGTATTGCTGTTTCTTTTATAGATGGCAAAAGCAAACATCCCATTGCACTTTGAGACCGCAGCAACACCCCATTTATGAAAAGCCTTGAGAACAACCTCGGTATCAGAATCAGATGAGAAGGTGTAGCCAAGGTCTATCAGTTCTTCTCGTATTTCACGATAATTATAGACCTCACCATTATAGACTATCTCCAAATCATCAAAGGCCATGGGCTGATGACCATTGGGTGACAAATCCAGAATAGCCAAACGTCGATGCCCCAAACCTATCTGACAATTTTTCCCTTCAGAAAAGGAATATCCACGATCATCGGGCCCCCGACGTTCCAGGACATCTGTCATAGATTTCAGGATCGAACGATCGCATCGCTTCGCAAAATCTACAAATCCAGCAATTCCACACATGTTCCATAACCTAACAGATATTTTTTCATCAGGTCACCAGCATAAATCCACAGCAACAGGATTTTCATTTTTATCGCGTTGGTATACCTGCAGAGTTAGACGATCTCTAAAATCTTCCCAGTAATATCTTCAACAACACTTTCTTCAAGATAGGGATGCATGGGAAGACTGACAATCTTCCTGGAACACATTTCAGCCACCGGAAAATCCCCATCCCTGTGCCCTAATTGCTCGTAGGCAGACTGAAGGTGCAGCGGTTTTGGATAGTAAATCATACTGGGAACTCCAGCATCTTTAAGCCCCTTCTGCAATTCATCACGATTCTCACAGAGCATAGAATACTGTGCCCATACACTGGTCAAGCACTCTGGAACGAAAGGCAGGATTAATGAATCCCCAGCTGAGGCAAGTCGCTCCGTATACATATCAGCAGCCCGTTGACGGTTTGTAATTTCCTCAGGGAATGCTCGTAACTTAGGGAGTAAAATGGCCGCCTGCAACGTATCCAATCTTCCGTTCAGACCGATACGAACATTGTCATATTTTTCCGTTCCTTTTCCATGGACTCGGATTGAAACAAGCCGTTCTGCAAGTTGCTCGTCATCTGTGAAAATTGCACCGCCATCGCCATAGCAGCCCAGAGGTTTTGCAGGAAAGAAGCTTACAGCCCCTGCATGTCCAAGGCTTCCAGCCTGTTTCCCCTTATAGGTACCGCCAAAGCCTTGAGCTGCATCCTCCAGAACAAAGAGATTATTCTCAGCGGCAACAGTATGAATCGCATCATACTCTGCCGGAAGACCAAAGAGGTCAACAGGAATCACTGCTTTTGGGATACTCTTCTTGGCACTAAAACCTTTGGGTAGAGGAGAAAGAGAGGGGTCATTTTGCTGAACGGCCTGAATAGCGGATGCCAGCTTAGCAGGGTCAATATTAAAGGTCCTGGGATCGATATCCACAAAGACCGGAATAGCACCCAGCAGGGAGATTACCTCTGCTGTGGCGATAAATGTGAAAGGTGTGGTAAAAACGACATCTCCCTCACCAATACCCGCAGCCATCAAAGCCATCAAGAGGGCGTCTGTTCCACTGGAGCAGGTGACCACATGTTTGGATCCGGAAAAATCTGCCAGTTGCTCTTCCAACTCTGCCACTTCAGGGCCCATGATATAACGGCCGTGCTCAAGAACGGTATCAATACCTACCCGGATCTCTTTTTCTAAATGGGCAAACTGGGCCTTAAGAACGACAAATGGAGTCATTACGACTCTCCTTTCATATTTTGTGCAACAGTATTGTTGCCAGCCAGGGAGGCTGACATACGCCACAAGCGAAGCGATCGTCTATCACTCAGACTGGTTCATAAGGACCCCGGCCAACGTTCGGATCCATCAGTCCTTCCCAGGCAGAATTTCTTCTGTCGTGTTCCATAACACCACTATGACTATTCCAAAGTTTCTGGGTCTCTTGCTGGTACCTGCCAAAACGATTCACTTTTTCCAGATGAAAGCGTTCCAGTGTTGCCCAACGACTCCTGGATTCCTCCTGCCAGAAGATCGGATGGATAAGTAATTGCAGTTGACGAGGAAAACTATTCTCTTGAACGCAGGCGACGAAATCATCCCGCCATGCCCCGCAACTGTCTGAGAAATACGATATATCACGAATATATTTCACATCATAAGCATTGATAAAATCAGTACGTGCATACGGATCCACACCACTAATGGAAGGATTGTGCATTGAAATTGACTTTACATCTTTACCAGCAAGGGCAGATAACATTTCCGCCTGCTTGTACAATTCCTCATGTCCATGCTGTCCTGGACGTTTCAACTTCTCCAGACTTTGCACATCATAATGCAGGCCTACTTCATGGCCCAATGCAACAAGCCTTTCAGGAAAACTGCTCTGTTCCACTTCAAACAAATTATAATAGGAAGAACTAAACAGAAGAAAATAGGTTGACCGTACTCCCCTTTGCGCTTCAAATTCAGCCATGCGCAGGGCAGCCTCTGGAGAATAATCAATATCGTGGCGTAAAACCACACACGAACTCTCCAGTTTGCCATCATTGGTATCCTGAAAGCACAGATTGGTCCGGGTCTCAAGAAGCAGATCTAACAGCTCCCCATAGGCACCATAACTGAAGTCATTACAATTCATAGAGAAGGCCTAATACATTCTTCGACAGAGAGAGTGTGGACTGGGACTGAAAATGGGCCTGAACAGACTGTAAAGTATCCTGCTGCAGCTCAGCAACAAATGAATTATGATTCTTCCACCAGTTCATAACATCATCAGGAGATTGAAATATAATCTTATTTTCCAGTCTTGAGATAACACTACTCGAGTATGTAGATGCAACGTCTGCTATATCCTGGGCACTGATAAAGTCCTCAATGGAATCTATCCCCACCTGTCCACTTCCAGCAACAGAATTTACCAGGTCGTAGACCTCTTGGTTTGATCCTTTTCCAAATCCAGAAACAAAAAGCTGCCCCTTCTTTGCAAGAATTTCTGTCAACGAACGAAGAAGAAGAGGAAGGTTACTGGAGTAATAAATTGCATAGGTTGACACTATCAGATCGAATTTTTCCCCTTTAAACGTGGCCACTATATCATCAATAGCACACTGCACCCCCTTCACATTTTCCAACCCCTTCTCCGCTGCCTGCTCATTCACGCGTTTTACGGCATCGGGAGACAAATCAACGCCTGTAATTTCACTATCTGAAGAAAGGAGTTTTGCAAGGGCAAATACCTGCTTCCCGGTCCCACAGCCAATATCTAGAACTTTCATGTTATCTTTGAGTCGAACCTGGTTGAAAATCCATTCTTCAAGATCATGAAGAGCAGAAGACTTATTTATATCAAGCCTTGATTCCAGGGCTTGTGTATCAGTATTGAATTTTGTTTTCATAGTATGATTTTAGATAACATTGTATTGACTGAAGCAGTTGCGACAACCACAAACGTAGGTTTTATTTTTTCTGACTATAATATTTTCGAAAGAAAATATCTTTTTCTAAATACTTATAATTTGGAGAGTACCCTTCAACTCTCTCTCTCCATTGCTTATCCATAAACCGGTATAATCGTTCATCTTGATCATAGACAAATGGCACCTGCATCACTCTCGCATACCATGTCCTTATATCAGCATTAAGCCCCTCTGAAAAAAAACCATAATCAAACCCATTTTTGCCACGAAAATCTGATATATCTACCCTCGTGTCTTTAGCAATGTGAACAATACGATATTTTCTGTCAGCAACATGCTCACTCCACTGGATAACAGAAAGTGGTGTTTCTGAATCATTGGGCAGAAAAAAGCTATTATTATCCAAATCAAAAACAACCCATTTCTTCCAAGACTTGTGCCACACTTCAATGAGAAGGTGACCATTGTTATATGTGTTCCACTCATCAATGGTAATACCACCGACAAGGCGAGATTCAACTTGAATCGAACTCAACAATTCCTGCGCCCACTTAGAAACTGCGCCACATGTAACAAAAATTTTACTATGAAGAGCTTTAGCTGACAGGACAGAAAAACTTTTCTTATTGTCTGAATTTCCATGGCTAACAATCCAGCTTACAGAAGAAAGAAAAGAGTCCAAGTCGTCACGATAGACTATCCTCTGGATATTTTCTTTTCCTGGCAACACAAATCGATACAATCCTTCACGGGATAGATTGTAACTATTACCCCAAATGGAATACAGGCCAGGACTCGTTATCAGTCGATCAGATAAGGCATTACTACTATGGTCTCCAGAAGGCGTTATGATAACAACCTCTTCGCCATTCAAATAATACACTATTGGCCGATCAATTACATTTTCGTCAAAATCCTTAGCAACAGCAGACCTTCCGCCATAAATTAATTTCCCGTTTCGCTCTTGAAAAGGGCAAAAAACAACACCTATCAACACACAAACCAGGAAAATAATGACAAGAACCGCACTTCTTTTCAAACTACAATTGGCTGTTAATTCAGACAAGTATTTCATTTTTCCTCAACAGGGTATCTTCCGGAAAAGAATCCGCAATTCTCATAGTATAGCAATCATTCACAAGAATTACGGCACGTAACGTGACACATACACGAATTTTTACACTCAAAATCAACACTTTACGGTGCTTTTTTAAATTAACTCAATACACCAAAAACATCAACTAGACACCTTCTGACTGTAAACATCTTCAATCAACTTCACATACACATCAACCAAGCCCTCTCCAAGGTGTTGATTAAACCACTTTAGTCCGGCATCTCCAATATCACGATATTTCTGCGGGTCATTCTCGTAATCAACAAATACATCTAAAATGTCATCCTCTTCCAGGGCATTGACAATTGGAGCATTATAATATTTGCTTTCTTCATCCTGCAGTACATCCCCCATATTCCGTACCAAGGGGACCCCTTGTGCCATAGCTTCTATGGAGGCTCCTCCGGTGCCGACAAATCCATATCTAAATTGGTCACACGCCAAAGATGCTCGACGCAACCCTTGAACAACAAACTTCCTAGACATTTTTGGCATCCAACGAACAACATTTGTAATTCCTAAATCTTCTATGAGAGCTTTTGAAGCAGCAACGTCTACTCCATAGTCAAACAATACTAATATGGGATTTTTATAGTTAGTTGTTTTTATGAATCTACAAAATGCCCTAATAACTTTATCATTCCTTTTTATTCCTCCATGATCCTTAAAGTCACTGAGCTTATCACCATTCGTTGCCCATACATGCCTGGAATGATTAAAAACAACAAAATCACACGCACTCAGAAATCCCCATCGACTCGATTTTTTTTCACATGACGACCGATTATAAACTATTGGAATGCCCACTCCGAGGCTATCTCGCCCTAATTTCAAAAGAGCTTCATTATATATAGAAACACTTCTGTTACTAACAATATACTGAGAGGATACAATACCATTATTTTGGTATTTACTTATCAAATTCGTTACCAGAGCTATGATTACCTTATTGATTTTAAATTCAAATACCATTTCAAGAATAGTAGATTTTTTTTCACCAAATGGAAGATCATACAGGTCTTTTCCATATGGTATAAAAATATCGACATTGATATTTTTTCTTTTCAATATTGCAATACTTGGCCCACAAGCAATTATTACATCATATCCTTCAATAGAACTAAGACTGACCCCAATCCCCCAACCTGATGCTAACCATGATGTCCATTTATTCGAAAAGGGAAAATCATGAATAAAATCTACTTTCGAAATATCCTCGAAAGTATCATTTTGGGGCATAAAATGTTCATGCATGCCAGGAATAACAAAAAGATGTGCATCAACGCCCCTATCCCTAAGATATCGGCATAATGCAAAGAAGTTATTATTCATATTGTCAATAAGGGCTACTTTCATTCGTTCTTTACCAAAATATATATTTGACAATGCAACTCTTTTTTTAAGCACTTCTGTCATTTTATCGAATTAAGGGACCAGGTCAAAATATCAATCGCCTCCCATAAATATTGACAAATTGCGCCTGCAAACGTTTGACCAGAGTGACCAACGTACTGATCGATGGCAACCATGGAGAAACGGAACTTCCAGTAGTCATACTTCCTGCGATGGCACGCACTTTACTAACACCATGTATAGCGTACTCCCCAGGACCAATCAATAATGAACTTGTTGTTCGGTGGAAGCATCTTCCTTAATACCGCTTCCTTTCGCTCTGCTGGATAACCCATACCTACCTCCCTCTGCCCCCTAAGGACTTTGTTGAAGTCCCATTATAACATAGTGACACCTATCCTGACACAGGGGGGCCCCAACCACATACAGATCGAAATCCTATGTATATTCGTAAGCGCTTAAAGAACCACACCTAATCTCAAGGAACTGTAATCTGCTCAGGTGTTAGATTCCAGGGAAGTAACGCTTCATACCCTTCCAGTG
>JAJRQL010000206.1 GCA_024280265.1 Deltaproteobacteria bacterium | reverse complement strand
TTGTATATTCAGTAATATACTTCATTTCACCGCATGTTCCAAGCTATCAATAAACATGCTATCAAAAATATCTTCATCCACGGCATTTCATGTAACTACACAAAATACCGTCGTTTTATGCTTTCCGGCCAAACACTACTTTAGTCCAGCGGCAGTCAAGAAATCCCCTGCCGTGGTCCCAACAGTTTCTTCATCTTTCATTACTGACAAAAACTCTGTGGACAGGAATTTTCCAAGCTGTACCCCTTCCTGATCAAAAGAGTTGATGTTCCAGCAAAAACCCTGAAAGACAATTTTTGCCTCGTAAAGCGAAAGCAGTGCTCCCATGGATTTGGGGGTGAGTTGATCTGCCATGAGGACAACACTGACCCGATTCCCGTCACAGTTCCTGCTAGGGTTGGGGTCTTTCCGGCCGGTTGCCAGGGCAACTGACTGAGCCAGGAGGTTAGCAAGAAGTTTCTGCTGCGAACTGCTACCTTCCACCTCCATATCAACATCACGCTGACTACGCCTGAAGCCTATAAATTCCACCGCCACATACTCTGTTCCCTGATGGAGAAGTTGATAAAAGGCATGCTGCCCGTTTGTCCCGGGTTCCCCCCATACCACCGGACCGGTGTTCAACTGGACCCTCTCGGCACTCCTCTGCACGCTCTTCCCGTTTGACTCCATATCACATTGCTGCAGGTGGGCAGGAAAACGATGCAGAGCCTGGCTGTAAGGCAGTACAGCCACCGTCCCCATCCCAAGAAAATTATGATTCCACAGCCCAAGAAGGGCAAGAAGGAGTGGTAGATTTTCACGTATATTTCTTTGCTCTGCAGCCACATCCATCAATGCCGCACCCTCAAGGAACTCGATCAGAAGATCATAGCCAAGGGAAAAACCCAGCATGACCGCACCCACCATGGAAGTAGAACTGAATCGTCCTCCTATGTAATCATACATATAAAAAGATTGCAGATAACGATCCGGATCATCCATGGGACTTGACGCACCCGTCACCGCGACACAGTGCCGCGAGGGATCGAGGCCCCGATTTTCAAGGGCCACACGTACGAGTTTTTCATTTGTATGGGTCTCAAGAGTTGTACCACTTTTAGAAACCACCAGGATAAGGGTCCTTGCAAGATCGACCTTTTCCAGTACAGCAGCAGAATCGTCCGGATCTACATTGGAGATAAAAAACACTTCTCTGGCTGGATCGGTATAAGCCCTTAAGGCTTCGTAGATTGACCTGGGCCCAAGTTCAGAACCACCGATTCCGATCTGCACAAGACTTGTAAATGTCTCACCCTGAGCATTACAATGAGTACCATCCCTCAATTGAGATAGAAAAATTCTCAGCTTTCCAAGCTCTCTCTTCGCATCATTGGTGGCCGCTTCGCTGGCAGGGGTCTTTGAAAAAATATCCCGACAGGCCGTATGGAGAACCTGTCGTTCTTCAGACGGGTATCCCTCTATCCTGTTC
This sequence comes from Deltaproteobacteria bacterium, assembly GCA_024280265.1. Taxonomy (GTDB): domain Bacteria; phylum Desulfobacterota; class Desulfobulbia; order Desulfobulbales; family Desulfocapsaceae; genus Desulfocapsa. The sequence goes on along the minus strand of JAJRQL010000206.1, from coordinate 27,027 downwards.
ATGACGGCACCCGCCCGCATCTGAACAAACTGCTCCACCAGATCGCATTCGTCCGCCAGAGATTGCAAAGCACCAAGAACCTCAGAATTGACCCGCTGACACGGGTAGAGCAGGTCAAACAGCGGGCCTTGACACACATAACGCTTAAAGCGCGATGGATTCAAGGCACCTGCGGCAGTCAAATCGCAAGCTCTCGAAGACAGCTTTTCGAGCTCATCAAAAGCCCTGCACTCAAGTATGGATTTCCAATGTCTAGGCATACGCTGCTTTCAGCCTCGCTTTTCTTTTCCCTGTTCTGCCAGGCTTCGCATTTCTGCAATAACCGGCGCATATTCATCACAGCCATATATGGCGGATCCCGCCACAAAGATATTTGCTCCAGCTTCTGCCACACGTAATATTGTAGAAGGACTGACCCCCCCGTCAATTTCAATCCCGACTTCAAGACCAAGAGCATCAATTCTTTTTTTCAGGTTATCTGTCTTGGCAAGGGTTGATTCAATAAAAGACTGTCCACCAAAACCCGGGTTAACACTCATCAGCATCACCAGATCAAGATCTTCAAGAATATAATCAAGGCTTGACAGAGGAGTTGCAGGGTTGAGTACAGCGCCCGCCTTTTTCCCAAGCTCTTTTATCCTTGATACCGTTCTGTGCAGATGTGTACAGGCCTCTACATGAACGGTGATCCAGTCTGCACCGGCTGCCGCGAAGTCATCGATATAGCTATCCGCATCGGTAATCATAAGATGAACATCAAGGATCTTTTCTGTTGCAGCCCGTGCGGCCTTTACCACAAGGGGACCGATAGTGATATTTGGCACAAAGTGACCATCCATGACATCGATATGGATAATCTCAGCACCAGCCTGATCAACGGCGACTATTTCCTCACCCAGGCGGGTAAAATCTGCGGATAAAATTGATGGTGCAAATTGAATTTCAAGCATTTGTAACACACCTCTATTGGTTCCTGTTGTTGTTATACGATACGTCTAACCTCATCACCCGGCAGCATTTCTATCAGCCCATCAAGCTCAAGCAGAAGGAGCAATTCTGTGACTTTTGCACTACCAAGACCGGAACCGGCGATCAGGGCATCGCGGGAACCTGGGTACACATCCAGCAGTTCCAGCAAGGCAAGGGCCTCCGAGTCAACACAGTCCACCGCTGCAGCACTATGAGCTTCTTGTTCCAAATGCTGCTTTTTCCCTACCCCCAGCTCCACAAGTATATCCTGGGCTGATTGTACCAGCTTGGCGCCCTGCTGCAAGAGCCAATGTGCACCATTGCTTTTAAATGAATCAATTTGTCCGGGTACGGCAAAAACTTCCCGCCCCTCATCCAGCGCCATTTCAGCCGTGATAAGTGACCCGGATTTTCTGGCCGCCTCAACCACCACGACGCCTCTGCTCAAGCCCGAAATAATTCTGTTTCTGGCAGGAAAACGAAAACCATCCGGTTTTACTCCCGGAGGATATTCTGAGACAAGCAACCCTTTTTGCCGTATTTCTGCATATAATTTATTGTTCTGTTTCGGGTATACCACATCAATACCACAGCCGAGAACTCCAATGGTTGTTCCATCCTCCACCGACAGTGCCCCTCTGTGCGCCTCACTGTCAATACCCAGTGCCAGACCAGAGACCACCGTCACCCCAGCCAACACCAGCCCTTGGGCAAGTGAGTAACTACAGCGTTTTCCATAGGCAGTTGCAGCCCTGGAGCCCACCATGGCAAGACAAAGTTCCCCAAGCAGCCGACTGTGTCCCTGTATATACAATACTACCGGCGGATCTGCTATTTCTCTGAGAGGCTGCGGATACTCCTCATCGCCAAGACAGACTGCTGTTGCCCCGCAATCCTCGAGCTGCCCAAGGATAGCTGTCGCCTTTTCACGTAAAGGAGCTGACTTTGCCAGGGCTGCAGTCACATTTTTTCGCAAACCACAGTTTTCGGGATCAGAACAGGCCGCCAGAAAGATCTCCTGCGGGGTGCCAAAACGCTCAACCAACTGCGCTATTCCGCGACTACCAAGCCCCGGTACAAGGCTTAAGGCTATCCAGTCCACTACTGGTTTTTTTACCATATCCATAGCAAACAGCAACTCAGTTAATTAGCCACAAGGCAAAACTCCAACCCATTCCAACAGCCCCAAACAGCAATCCCGGACAAAAGTCCGGGATTGCTGTCACTTCTACTTCAACAGTATTGACGGCGTCATAAAAGCTGTAGGCAACCTTGCAAAATTAGGATTTTCTGTTCGAGATCAAGGCATGCGAAAAATTTTACCGCAGGCATATGCTTGATATTCCGAGGATAGAATTTTGTACATAACATAGAGATCGGGCGAAAAGACAACTTTGCAAGGTTGCCTGTACTAAAAAAAACAGGCAAGCCAGGCAGGAGACTCCGAAAACCCGTGAGAGTTTTTTGAAAGCAGAAGTTTGGAGTTTCCACCAGGCCACTTATCCTGCGACCCTAAAAAGGTCTCTGTCTGGTTGGGGAACGTACAAATATTCAGTCAGTCAGTCATAAAAACACGCAACTCATCCACCCGCGAAGGATGTTTTAGCTTTTTAATGGCCTGAGCCTCTATCTGACGAATCCTCTCCCGGGTAACAGCAAAGCTTTTCCCCACTTCCTCAAGAGTATGGTCGCAGGCCACATCGATCCCATAACGCATGCGAACAACCTTTGCCTCACGCGGAGAAAGGGAGGACATAACCTTGCAGAGACACTCTTTCAAACTCTCAACCATGGAAGCGTCATGAGGACCAAGGGTAGAGCAGTCTTCAATGAAGTCGCCCAGAAAGGTCTCCTCGTCATCTCCCACTGGCGTATCAAGAGAGATCGCATCCTTTGCTGTCTTCAGAGCAGCTTTCACCTTCCCCACATCTGTGCCAAGCTGTTCTGCCATCTCCTCAGGAGTCGGCTCCCGATTTTCTTCACGGGCAAAATCCTTTGACACCCGCAGCAGGCGGTTGATGGTCTCTATCATGTGAACAGGAAGACGAATAGTACGACCCTGGTCGGCAATGCCACGGGTGATGGACTGCCGTATCCACCAGGTAGCATAAGTACTGAATTTATAACCACGATGGTAATCAAACTTTTCCACAGCCTTCATCAGGCCAATATTTCCTTCCTGAATCAAATCCGGGAACTGCAGGCCACGATTGACAAACTTTTTGGAGATGGAAATAACAAGACGAAGGTTTGCACGAACAAGGGATTCCTTGGCGTGTTTGTTAATATCCCGGCCAGCCTCAATTTCATGGATAACAGTATTCAATGCACGATACCCAAAGCCCAGGCTCTCTTTCATCTGCAGACCGATATGAAATTCCAACTCAGCAGGACTCATCTCAGGTTGTCCACCATCTGCAGCAGCAAGCTTCTGGGCTTTCAACACCTCCACCCGCACTCGCCGAAACCTCCGCGACAGATCTTTGAGGTTTGCAGCAATTCCGTTAATACAGCGGGGACAGATATTTCTGTCCTGAAACAGCAAAGCAATTTCAGAGCCAATGGCACTCATTTTTTTGCAAACATGCTCGGTCTTTTCAACATCTTGGGTACAGCCAACAAGCTCCCGCTGCAGTTTCGTTCGCTCTGCCTCCAACTCAACGGCCCTCTCAACCTTACCGAGAAACCTCTTTTTTTCCTTCTCCACAAGAGCGGTCTGAGTATCCTGAATACCACGAATAACATTGAATATCTTAACAGTGTCTTCCCGTAACTCCTCGGCAATTTCTTCAAGAGCAGGAATTGCCAGGGGTGTGGAAAGCACTGCGTTTTGAACACGAAGCTGCCCCTCTTCCATCATACGGGCAAGCTCAAGTTCTTCTTCATGGCTTAGCAGAGTCAACGTTCCCATTTCCCGGAGATAAATGGACATCGGATCCACCGCATGCTCTAAAGATCGCTTGCTGCTCCTGGCCAGTCTTCGCTGTCCCCGCCGCCGATCAGTGAAAAAACCCTTGCGCCTATCCCCGATCCTGGGGTTGCGCCGGTCTTCATCGATTCCCTCAGGGAGTCCAACCGAACGGACTTCTTCACCTGATTCGAAAATACCTGTCAGGTCAACCACACCATCATCTGCCAAATCTGACACCTCATCCTTCATCTGGTCATCATCAACCATTCATCTCCCTCCAATCCCTCATCCTGTTTCTAAAAAAACACAGAAGACAGCATTGCTGCAAAAAAACTGATTCTCCTTCTCTCCTCCTATACAATATCGTAATTTAGCAGCTTATTCAATCGTTTCGGCATAAACAACTAAAAAAAAGGACATTTAGCAATTCCGCCATCTTTCAAGCAAAAAAAATCAGACCCAAATTACAACATCATTTCAATGGCTTACAAATAGAGGGCTCCTGTTACGCCTCAAGCACAATTCCCCTCAAAAAAACAACGAACAATGAAACAAGTAAACAGTATCGATAAAAAAAGCTCTTTCCAATGACTTTGCTGCTCAATCGTTCGTAAAAACATTAGTCTGGCGAAGCTCCTGAAGCCGTCTATCCACACTCATCTTCCGACTGACCAGTTGCTGCAGTTCTTCTGGCTCATTACGAAATGCACAGCTGCTGATCAACTCCACCAACTCACTGGATTGACGTCGCAACTGTTCCCCTTCCAGCCAGCATAGGAGTTCGTTAAGCTCTTCCTCCGTTCCCTGGCAACTCAACCCTTCATCTGCTGAAGAAGAGCGCAACAGAATATCAGAGACCAGTACCCGCTCCCCGCCTTTGGGCAATTTCGCAAGCAGCTCTTCCGGTTCAACCCCTTCGTTTTGCTCAAGAAGTGCCAGCAACTGCAGAAGCAGCACTTCACCAATGGTACCACTAAGACATTCTCTTAAACCGTACTTTTCAAGCTGCAGTGCAGACGAGGGATAGAGCACCATATGGGTCACCAATCGCTTTTGGGGGCCCGACAGAGGGCGAAACTCCTCAGGCTGTGACGGATGTTCATACTCAGCCTCCAGAGGAGGTCCCTCCACCGGAAGGGGAATAGTCTCCTCAGCTCTGGGCATGGAAGCTCCCAGCTCTTCCGCAGTGATCCCGAGAGACTCACTGAAGTGTGATAACATAAGAGTGCTCTGCAGACTTGATTTTGCAGACTTAATCAATGGCTGCAGCTCTGTCACGATCCTGTTTTTGCCATCAAGGGTCAGACCATGCTTCTCAACAAGCTGTTGTACAGCAAATTCCGGAAGGGGCAGGGCCTTTTCCAGTAAATCACTGAGTGCTTCCAGGCCCTGCTCCTGAATAAATGTATCCGGATCATGCCCTGAAGGAAGCAGCGCCACCTTTCCGGCCATCTGCTCACTCAAAAACAGTGGCACCGAGCGCATAGCCGCTTTCACTCCTGCAGCATCCCCATCAAAGAGCAGTACACACTCTTCGGCAAATCCTTTCAATAACTTAAGCTGTTGTGTGGTAAGAGCTGTTCCCAGTGGAGCCACCACATTGGGACAACCATGAACCACCAGAGAGACCAGGTCAAAATTCCCCTCCACCAAAATGGCCTGTTTCCTGCGCCGGATCTCATTTCCCTGCTGGTAGAGCCCGAGTAGTGAGGCTGATTTACTGAAAACCATACTCTCCGGAGAGTTCATATATTTTGGCTGCCCTTCTCCAACAATACGCCCCCCAAATCCGACAACGCTACCCCGCCTGTCATAAATAGGAAACAGCACTCGATCTCTGAAACGGTCATACGTTCTGCCTTTTTCCTTCTTAACAAGCAGGCCGGATTCTATGGCTGCCTGCCTCTCGGCATCATTAAGCTGCGAACCCAGGAAATCCCATCCTGCCATATCGGATGAAGGGGCATAGCCAAGGCCAAAACTTTCCTGAACCTGAATCGGAATCTGTCGTTGCTCAAGGTACTCTCTGGCCACCTGCGCCTGAGCTTCATTCACCAGGCTGCTGCGGAAAATCGCTGCAGCTTTTTCATTTACGGCGTACATGGCCTTGCGTTTCAGGCTCTTTTCTTTTTCCTGCGGGGACTGCGGTTTTTCAGGGATTGACACATTGAAGCGCCTGGCCAGCTCCTTCATGGCCGTGGGAAAATCAAGGTTGTGATATCTCATCTGAAACTCAAAGACATCACCGGAAGCACCACAACCGAAACAGTAAAAAAACTGCTGACCGGGATGTACGGAAAAAGAGGGTGTCTTCTCATTATGAAACGGACAGCAGCCAAGAAAGCGCACCCCTGCCTGTTTCAGTTCAACACACTCTCCGATGACCTGCACAATATCTGCCTGCTCTTTTATTCTTGCCGGCAGGTCATCGTTAAAATCTGAATACCCCATATCTCCTTCCTGTGAATAATGATGCAACTCCTACCTGAAAACGTTATAATCATCTGATAGAAAGCCACTGTCAAGCAGATACCTCGACTTCCAACCCAAGGAGAGCTATTGCATGGAAGATTTTGCAAAAAGTCTGACCTTTGAGGTCAAAAAAGAGATTGCGGAACGCTATTTCGGCTTCCGAAAGATTATCGAAGCAGATTCCAATGACTACCAGCAGGAGGTCATCAAAACAACCTTGATGCTTGAAAACAAAATCGGCTTTGACCTGCTTCGGATTTACTCACTCTTGCGTACTGATGAACTCACAAAACGATTTTACAAGCTCACCGCTCTTGGTGAGGTCCTCTTCTTTGACCCTTACGTCAGCAACTCAGCCACCATCCGAGAGCGCCTCTTTGAAGGCCTTGAAATACGTGGACTTTTTAGAAAATCACGATTCCACAATATGTTTTTTGATGTATACAGGTCCCTGCACCAGCACGTAAATGAATACCGCAAACAACTCGCCGCTCTCACTGAAGAACATGAAGTCATTGAGGAGGAGATCAAACTCTTTTATCAGAAAAATGATATCAGTGGCATCATGCTCTTTCTCCGCAACCTTGAGGGAGCCCCCTCCACATCCGGCTCCATGTCCGGCACCATTGACACTGGAGGCAGCATCACCATGGAGCAGAAGATGCGGCTCAAGCCGCCAGAACCAGTGGAAAAGTTCCTACCGGTTCTGGAAGAAATCCCGGAACCATCAGCAATAAAAAAAGATCTCACTCTCCTTGTGAAAGATGCTTACAAAAACCAACCTGATTTTGACTTGAAAGATTTATAGAATGGTACGATCTTGACAGAAATTACTCCATAATTATTGTATCATTATCAGAATAATGGGGAAGAATGTAAATGTTCCTTGGAGGCTATAAAAAATGACAAGTATGATAAAAACAGGCCTGCTCATGGCCAGCATGACAGCAGTTTTCATGGTGGCTGGACAGTTAATGGGTGGCAATAACGGCATGGTCTTTGCTCTGATCATGGCCCTTGGAATGAACTTTTTTGCCTACTGGTTCAGTGACAAAATGGCTCTGAAGATGAGTGGTGCAAAAGAGGTCAGTCCTGCTGACGCTCCAGATCTTCACGCGCTGGTAGCCAGGCTTGCCCGGCAGGCAGAGATTCCCATGCCACGGGTGTGCATCATCCACCAGGACACTCCGAACGCCTTCGCAACCGGAAGAAATCCTTCTCATGCTGCCGTCGCTGTAACCACAGGACTGATGAAAATATTAACGCCTGACGAGCTCGAAGGAGTCATGGCCCATGAGATGGCTCATATCAAAAATCGTGATATCCTGATCAGCTCCATTGCCGCAACCATGGCCGGTGCCATTGGTTATATGGCCTCAATGGCTCAATGGTCAATGATTTTTGGCGGCCGGTCTAACGATGATGAGGGCGGTGGCGGGCTGCTTGGAAGCCTTGCAATGATGATTCTTGCACCATTAAGCGCCTCGCTTATCCAGATGGCAATTTCAAGAAGCCGGGAATTTCAGGCGGACGCAACCGGTGCTGCAATCTGCGGCAAACCCCGTTCCCTGGCATCTGCTCTGCAGCAACTTGAAATCTACAACAGACGCAGGCCCATGGATGTCAACCCGGCAACAGCCCAGATGTACATTGTCAACCCATTGTCTGGTGGCCAGATTGCAAATCTCTTTTCAACGCACCCACCCATGCAGGAACGGATAAAGCGTCTCGGGGCAATGCAGTAAAGAATCATCTCAGGGAAGTTAATAAACAATCCAGCACCAGCAAACAGTGCTGGATTGTTTATTAACTTCCCGTGTTATCCTGATTTTCATTTGCTTTTTACAACCGGCCTGCCATATACTGCTGATAAGTCTTGGTGCCAGTTCAGAATGGTATACATATGTTCATATTGTAGAACATAATCTCCCATAAAGGTATTGATTTTACAGTTTTTCCAGACTACTTTTTACCCTATACAACCTGTTTTCGTGAATGTTTGATCACTATTTTTTTGTTATGATAAATCACTATCCCTACAGTACAAATCACAAGGTCAACACAGAGTCAAAGTGAAGTTCCGGTAGCACCACCTGCCGCAGCAGGATCCACTGAGAGCACTAGGTCACTCACATTATGCAAAACCAGCAACACGCAGAGATTTTCAGGCAGGTTGACTCACTTCCCACCCTCCCCGCGACGGTTTCCAGGGTCTTAGCAGTAACTGCAGACCCTGAAAGTTCAGCAGAAGATCTTGTTCAGGCCATACTGCCTGACCTGGCCATGTGCGCTACCATTCTCAAACTGGCCAACTCTGCTTTTTTTGGAATGCCCAGAGAAGTTGCCACCATAGACAAGGCTGTAACTGTGCTCGGCTTTAATGAAGTCCATAACATTGTTCTTGGAAAAGCAGTTTTCAACTCCTTTAAAAGTATCAGTGACAGCAACCGTAAGGCCCTTGATATTTTCTGGTATCATTCCTTTACCTGTGGACTTTGCGCAAAAGTTCTCTCCGAAAAGTTCGGATGTTCCCCCAGTGAGCTCTTCATTGCCGGCCTCATCCATGACATTGGAAAACTGGCGCTCTTCACCGTTCGCCCAGATGAGTACCTGGCAATCCTTGAATTACCCGAAACTGCACCCATCCTTTGCAAACCTCTTGAAATTGAGACTCTGGGCATAGACCATGAACAGGTGGGCTACCGACTGCTCACCCGCTGGCTTTTTCCGAAAACGCTCGTCAACACCGTTGGATTCCACCATCGTCCTGAAGAGTGCGATACTCCCCTACACGCCATCATCATCCAGATCAGTGACGCCCTCAGCATCCTCGCGCCTCTGCAGAACCCTGCGAAGCTAAAGCCTCTTTTGCCTCAGCTTCTTAAACTTGTCCCCAACAGCCGGACACTCTGGCAAGAGCAGGGGGTCGATGTCAGCGAAGAACAGGTGCAACAGTGGATGAAAGCTCTTTTTGCCAGCATTGAAAAAGACAGCGCAGTATTTAATATATTCACGTCCTAGGGCCGGTGTCCAATGAAAGTTACCAACATCAGGAAAACTATCCAGAGTACCAAACGGCTCACCAACATCATCAAGGTTCTTTCTAAATTTGGTTTTAAAGAGATCATTGTTGATCTTGGACTCGACAGATTCAGCAGCAGTAAAGTCCATGATAACGGCCAGGAGGACACTCTCTCCTCACGACCCGTCCGTATGCGTCACGTCCTTGAAGAACTTGGCCCCACCTACATAAAACTCGGCCAGATTCTAGCCACCCGTCCCGACCTCATTCCCATTGAATGGGCAGAAGAATTCAAGCACCTCCAGGATAACTGTGGCCAGGTCCCATTCAGCGAGATTGAAAAAGTTCTCAACCAGGAATTTCCCGGTCGCCTTCACCATCTCTTTGCATCCATTGATGAAGTTCCTCTGGCTGCTGCATCCATGGCTCAGGTTCACAAGGCCAGACTGAAAGATGGCACCGCTGTGGTTTTAAAAGTTCTACGTCCTGGCAGCAGTAAACTTGTAGAAGAGGATATGGCCCTTCTTGAGTGGCTGGCCCAGTTTGTAGAAGACTATTTTTCTAATCTCGGATACAGCCCAGTGGCTGTTGCAGCCGAATTTTCAAGAGAAATAACCAAGGAGATGAATTTTCTCCTGGAAGCTCAGTCAACGGACAAGCTGCGCCGCTATTTTGAAGATGACCCCAATATCTTTTTCCCTAAAGTGTACCGGGAAGTATCCACCAGAAATGTTCTGACCCTGGAAGAGATCAATGGACGTCCTCTTTCAGCGGTTGACCCCAAAAGCCTGAGTCCTGAAGAACGGTGCAGGATCGTTGCCAATGGCACGGATGCAGTATTCAAACAGTGTCTCAGGTACGGTTTTTTCCACGCTGACCCTCATCCTGGCAACATCTTCCTTCTGCCTGGCCAAAAACTCTGTTTTATTGATTGCGGAATGACCGGCCATCTTGACAAAAAAACCGCAGAACAACTCATAGACCTTGTCGCATCCATCAGTCAGGGCAATATAGACAAACTCTGCAGAGTGGTAGTGGAGCTGACGGACGTGGACCCCATGGTCACCGACAGACGGGATTTTCGCTCTGATGCACAAATCATGGCATCCACCTTTCAAGATGCAGATCTTAAGCAACTGGACATCACCCGACTGCTCTCAGACTTTTTTGATATGCTGCAGCGCTACCAGATCACCTGCCCCAGTGACCTGATCCTTCTCACCAAAGCTCTGACTACCATTGAGGGGGTAGCCGAACACTTTGACCCATCTTGTAACGTACTGGCCCATGTGGAACCACAGATCAGGGAAGTTGTCACCAAGAGGTATGGTTTCACAGCCCTTCGAGATCGTATGCAGAAAAGCATGGTTGAGTATGTTGATCTTATAGAAAGTCTCCCCCTCAATATCCAGCGGATAATCGACCAGGTACGACACAATCGTTTGACCCTGAATCTGGAGATGAAACGAATTGAGCACCTTGCCGACAAGGTTGACCTTTCAAGCAGGGTCATGGGGATTTCCATGATCATATCAGCACTTATCGTGGGCTCTTCAATCTTGATTCTTGCAGATTCAATGGCAAAGAAACCTGGATTTTTAGGAGTGGTCGGGCTGGTTGGGCTGGTTGGAGCGGGACTCTACTCTGCAGGTTTTGTGGCTTCCTTTCTGCTGCCAAAGAAAAAAAAGAAATGACTCTTTTCAGGAACTGGACAGAAAACCAGCTACCCGGTTACAGAGCTCAGCAAAGACCCTGGCGTCGAGACTTGACTGCCCCACAAAAACTCCAGAGAGCCCCTCAACTGCCAGATATTCTTCCACGTTATCAGGATGCAGGGAACCACCATAGACCACAGGCCTGTCAGACTGCACCTGCCTGATAAACCTTGCTGCTTCCTGCACCCGATCCGGTTGTTCAGGAATCCTTGTGATTGCAGCCTCAGTGGGCCCATATGCGATCAACAACTCATCACAATCTATATCATTGAGCGCTGTGAGCTGAGACATGGCGTAGGGCTGATCAATGCAAACGATGGGTTTCAAACCGGCATCAACCGCTTCTGACATCTTGTTGGCTGTATCCTGCGAAGTTTCACGGAAGTAGCGTCTTCGCTCTGAGTGACCGATGATCACATAATCCACCATTCCCCTGATCATATCAGCCGCCACCGCACCCGTATAGGACCCCTTGGGAAAAGGAGAGACATCCTGAGCTGCCAGCGAAAGGTTTCTCAGGTTCAGGGCCTGGATATACTCGGAAATACTACACAAACAGACGAAAGAAGGAGCGACAACAACCTCCAGTCCCTCTGCAGGCCGATATAAGTCTACAAACTCTGAAAACCACTCCTGAGCCGCATTTCTGCTTTTGTTGCTCTTCCAGTTGCCAATCACGTATGTTTTCATGCGCAACTCCTGTGTTTTATATATAAATACCGGGCCAAAATACACCCCCACATTGCAACAAAGAGGATCAGGTCAAGCTGCCTCCTATTTTTTCACGAATTTCCTCTATCGCAACTCCTGTGACAAGTACTGCTTTGTTTCTGGACTGCAATCCATGACTAATCTCCAGATCCCTCTTTTTCACACCCAGAAACGTTGCCAGAAAAGAAAGTACTGCGTCATTGGCCTTACCATCCACAGGAGGAGCCGTGACGGCAACCTTCACGGCATTACCATGGAATCCAAACAAACGAGTCCGTGATGCCTTTGGCTGGACATAGAGCCGCAACAATACCCGACCATCGTTATGGCACGCGACAAACGGCACAGAGGATTGCTCAGGAAGAAGAATCCTTTCGTTCCTCCTTGGTTTCCAGAGTAAACATATCTTTTATATTGAATTTTTCACCAGCATCTCCCGGCTCGCCCCCACGCAACAACGATTCCAGGGCATCTTCTGCTAAATCAGAACTGGATTCAGAGGAACTGGCCAGTTTTTCAAAGTCATCTCCAGCAACAGACCCATCTTCGTTAATCTCAATTTTCTCAAAGAGTTCATCCATATCTTCCATGGCATCTGTTTCCAGACTCTCCTGACCACTTTCTTCCGCAGCACTCTCGCCATCGGAAACGCCATCCTCTTCCTCATTAGTATCCTCATCTGGATAAAACACCTCAATGGTCTCCAGATAACTCGCCAGGGTGGACTTCAAATCCTCCTTTACCTCGCTCTTTTTCTTTTTCAGGGCCGCTATCTCTATGGGCAGGCGGGTGAGTTCCTCATGGGCCTCATTTCGAATCTTTTCAATCTCGGCCTTTGCAGTCGCTATCATCTCTTCTGCTTCCAACCTGCTCTTTTCTTTAAGATCTTCTGCAAACTTCTGGGCCGTGGCCAAGGCAGATTTAAAATCTACCTCTTCCTTCTTGAGGTCATTATTCTGTTCCACAAGAAACTCAATTTTAGTGCACAATCCCTCTTTTTCGGCTTCCGCTGCCTTCAGGGCTGCTTCAACTTCTTCGACCTTCGCGCTTGCAGCGCTCACCTCTTCGTCACGTTCTACATTTTCCTGCTCCATATCAGCAATTCGCAGCTGTAATTCTTCAACCTCTCTGGACAGTTCCTTTACTTTTTCTTCTTTCTGAACACACCCCTCTTTCAGCTCTTCGGATATCTTTCTGGTGAACTCCATATCCGTTTCCAGCGAATTGTTATAGTCTTCAGAAGACTCTTTTTCCTTACGCAGGGTTTCCAGTTCATCAAGATATTCCTTACACTGCTCCTGCAGTTCAAAAAACTCATCAGCCATGGTCTCGAGGTAATCCCTCACCTCAAGTGGATCACACCCTCTGAACTTAATCTGAAATTCCTGATCTTTAATTAGCTGCGGGGTTAAAGTCATGGCAAAATCCTCTTATAGTCACGCTCTTGAAAACACAAAGTCAATCACCTGTAAACCTACCAGCAGAGATTATCAACTGGAAGAAGGTTTTTATCCCATTCCCATGGCCAACTCTTTCAGAGTCGGTACCAGAAAACTCTGAAGAAACATGATGGCCATGATCAGAATCATGGGAGAAAAATCTATCCCACCCAAACTTATGGGGAGAAAACGCCTGATACGACTGAGTAGTGGCTCGGTCACATCATAGAGAAAGCGTACAATCGGATTATAAGGATCCGCGTTCACCCAAGATATCACTGCCCGGCCTATGATAATCCACATATATACTGTGAGTAAAAAATCAAGCAGCTGGGCTATAGCCATCATAAAATTATTTACAACAAACATCAGAATACTCCATATTTTTTTTATGCAACACGCGTTCCCGGGGGAACAGGTCCACTCACTGTGGAGAGAACCAGGCGAGTCCCTTCTTCATCTTCCACCTTTGCGGCAAGTACCATTCCCTGAGACTCAATCCCCATGAGCTTTACAGGATGCAAATTGGCAACAATCAACACCTGCATACCAGCAAGCGCTTCAGGTCGGTAAAATTCAGCAATCCCTGCAACAATGGTCCTCTCTTCGGGAGCCTTGACGGTGAGCTTAAGCAGACGATCCGATTTCTTGACAGGTTCGGCAGCCACAATTTCAGCCACCCGTAACTGAACTTTCTGAAACTGATTAAAACCTATTACACCTTCAGCCAGTTCAGCGGTTTGTTTTTTCACCGTTTTCGAAGATTTCTCCCGCTTTTTTCCACGCTTAGCCTGCTGCTTTTTCTTCGTAACAGCAACACGTGGAAAAAGTGCATCCACCTTCTCCAGGCGGGTTCCTGCCTTCAACCCACCCCAATTCCCGTTACCAGCAAGGTTTGTAACCAGGGGGCTATCCAGAGCAAGTCCAAGTCCCCGCGCCATTTTGCTACAGGTAGCAGGCATCACCGGTTGGAGCAGCAGGGTGAGCAGGCGCAAGGTCTCAGCAAGATTATAAAGGACTGTATCCAGACGTCCCTGTCTACCTGGATCCTTCACAAGGGCCCAGGGCTCGTTTTCAACAATATATTTATTGGCCTGACTGATCAGCTCCCATACCGCCTGCAGAGCTCGATGAAACTGAAAGCTTCCCATGTTTTCCCGATAGCTTTGAAGTACTGTTTCCGCAAGATCACCCAGAACCCTGTCATCATCAGCAGCAACGGCTTCCGGCACCACACCATCACAATACTTGACCAGCATTGCGGTGGTTCGACTGTACAGGTTTCCAATGTCGTTGGCCAGATCCGAGTTCATTCTGGTCACAATTGCATCAGAACTAAACGAGGAATCAAGGCCAAAAGACATCTCCCGCAAGATAAAGTAACGAATACTGTCCACGCCATATTCAGCAATGAGCTCAGCTGGCCGTATCACATTACCAATGCTCTTGGACATCTTGGTCTCGTCCACATTCCAATATCCGTGAACATGCAGCTTCTGATACAGGGGCAGACCCATGGAAAGGATCATGGTTGGCCAGTAGATGGCGTGGGGTTTTAAGATATCCTTGGCAATAACATGCTCAGCGGTATCCCAGTACTCCTGAAATTTATCCCCGTAAGGATAATCAATACCGGTGAGATAGTTTATGAGTGCATCAAACCAGACATAGGTTACAAAATTTTCATCAAAGGGCAGTGGGATCCCCCAGGTGAGTCGGGAGGTGGGTCGGGAGATGCAGAGATCCTCCAGGGGCTCACTCAAAAATGAAAGCACCTCATTCCTGTAACGCTCCGGGGTAATGAAATCGGGATTTATTTTGATGTGATCAATAAGTTCCTGCTGGTAGCGCGACATCTTAAAAAAATAATTCTCTTCCGTTATCTAATCAGGTACGGTCTGATGGTCGGGGCATTTCCCGTCCACCAGCTCCTTTTCCGTGAGAAAACGTTCACAGCCAGTGCAATACAGACCAGTATACTTGTCAAAATAAATATCGCCTTTATCGTAAACCTGCTGCAGAATGTTCTGAACCGTGGTCACATGCTCAGGATCTGTTGTCCTGATAAAATTATCAGGCTCAACATCCAACTGCGGCCACGTTTCACGAAACATTCCACTGATCCGATCCACATATTCCTTGGGACTCACCCCTTCCCCGGCAGCAGCTTCAGCTATCTTTTCTCCATGTTCGTCAGTACCGGTCTGGAACCGGACATCATCACCGGTGAGACGTTTAAAACGGGCGTAGGTATCGGCAACAATGGTGGTGTATGCATGGCCAAGATGGGGTTGGGCATTTACGTAATATATGGGGGTCGTTATGTAGGTTGTCATCGTTAATATAAAATAGGTTGATGCTGCGTTGTATCCATATTTCAGCCATCACAACTCAAAAGTACACGCTACCTGACACTTGCGATACACCGAAACGCCTTCCCTCTGCCAGGAAGAGCAGTATTTTTTACTATGGTAGACAGAAATACAGGGCAATCACTCTTTTTGGTGCCTTACTCCACAAAAACTGTAATACCTAAATCCTACACTTCATAAAAAGAAAAATAATATATCTATTGTTTTATATCAGTGTTTTACTAACAACGTATCAAGGTCAGCCATCGGGTATTTCAGCTTTTTACGAGCTGATCAAGTTTAGAGTTATCATCAAGGCAATTATACCCCTCAAGAGGATACAGAAAAGAGTCCAGGGACTCTAAAAAGTTTCCCAACTCGTCGAGTTAGTTGTTTTTTCTGTCTTTCTTTCCTTTCTTAGGCTTCTTCTCCGATCGTACCGGGTCAGCGTTTTTCCACTGTTCTGCATTCAGCAGCTGGATCTCACCCGCTTCATCAACCACCTGAAGTGTTGATTGCAACGGATTTTGCCGTTTCACCCGGTAACAATGACCATCAACCATGATTTTTTTTCCGGGCCTGGGCATTCCCTTACGCTCTCGTTTATAGGTCTCAAACTCATAAGTAAGACAGCAGAGCAGACGGTTACAGACACCGGATATCTTTGATGGGTTAAGAGGAAGATCCTGCTCTTTGGCCATCTTGATGGACACAGAATCAAATTTTTTCATATGCCCGGAACAGCAGAGTTCCCGGCCACAGGTGCCAAGACCGCCTATCATTTTGGTCTCATGACGCACACCCACCTGCCGCATCTCCACCCGGGTTCTGAACTCCTGCACAAGATCCTTGACCAGCGCCCTGAAATCCACGCGTTTATCCGCAGTAAAATAAAAAATCATCTTACTGCCATTAAAAAAACGTTCCACTCGAACAAGACGCATCTGCAGAGCATGCCGACCTATCAGGTCCTTGCAGGTGGCAAACGCCTGTGCCTCCTCAACGGGGATATTCTCATAGCGGTTACACTCTTCGCGAACTGCACGCCGTAAGATCTCATAATTTGCCTTACGTTCAACCTCAGACTCCCTGCAAGCGGGGGCAGAACGGATAACAGAAGCGGGTTCCATACCGTACTCTCCGCGAATCATCACCACTTCCCCCCGTCTCAAGTCATCAATCAAAGTAGATGCTGTAAACTCCTGCCCTTGTTCGCGAAAACGAATACGATAAAAATAGTTCAACTGCACATCATTCTTATCAGGCCTTGGGGAATCTTCTTTTTTCTGCTTCTCTTCTGCCATAATTCCTACCTAAATCCTGCAATTGGTAAGTTTTCCGGATATGCGAGGTTCAATGGCATTGACATATTTGCATACTTCAATTCATTGATAAGGAAGCAGATTCGATAGATACGTGTAGACTCCGAAATTGCAAATCCCGCAGGGTAACGAAAATGAACAAATGTATACTTAGTGATAAAGTGCATAATTGACCTTAGCAAATGGTTGGCAATGTATCGATATAAACCAAAAAATACATTTTTTTTCTGAAGTGCTGGCTTTAGGGCCTTACTCCATAAATGTGCCGTTGCAATAAAAAACACGAAACCATAAGAGCTTTTTGAAATAAGAAGTTTAGGGTTGCAACCAAGGCACTTACCCCCCTCTCAAGGGGGTACAGAAAAGAGTCCAGCGACTCTAAAAAGTTTTCCGATTTGTCGGGTTAGATCCTACTATTCCTTCAACCGAAAAAGACGCACCTCACAGACAAGAGTTCGGTTGCACTTTCGGACCAGTTCTTTTTCTGCCTGGTTAACGGCCTGCAGTTTAGCAAAATACTGCTCATAACTCCAGTCTTTCCGTGTAGTCAGGCCCTCCGACCCCATTTCCTGGCCGTAAAGCCCAAAGAGACCGTCTCTGATCCAGAGCCTGATCAGTGAGAACAGGTAGGGCAAATCTTCCTTCAAGGCCGCCATCTTCTCCGCCATCAGCAGACACTTTCTCACATCTGCCGCCTCATCTTTGTGCTGCACCAGCAACAGAGCCGACAAATCCTCCCAGAACGTGACCAGCTCTCTTTTGTGAAACTGCAATGCTTTGCCGGGGCTGCCTTCGGCAAGTCGTGCAAGCAACAGTGCAGTTTCTTCGTCCATTCCACCATCCAACCCCTTGAGGATTGCAGTGGTTTCCCCGGGGGTAAGAGCATAAAACGGAATGGTCTGCCACCTGGAAATAATCGTCTGCAGAACGGTAACAGCCGAATCTGCAGTGAGGATCAGAAGGTTGTTCTCACGCGGCTCCTCAAGGGTTTTCAACAGACAGTTTGCTGCCTCCTGACGCATGGCATGAACATCTTCAATAAGAACCACCCGAGTTCCGGCCTCATAGGGTGCAAACGAGAGCTTTTTTATGAGTTCACGAATCTGACCAATTTTAATCGCCTCTTTTTCGGGAGATACCAGCAAGAAATCCGGATGCGACTCAGCTGCAAACTTCCTGCAGGACAGGCAGACACCGCACGCCACAAGCCCCAGTTGCTCTCTGCAGTTCACAGCAGCAGCAAGCCCCCGGGCAAACAACTGTTTACCGACTCCCTCCGGACCTCGAAACAGGTAGGCGTGAGCCAGACGACCTGAAGCCAGACTCCTGCGCAGAAGATTCCTCGCCTGATGCTGCCCGTAAAAAGGTCTGCCAGTTATCAGCAGTTCTGGATGCTCTGTCTGCCGGTTGCTGTTCATCTGCTAAAAGAGTGACTGCTGTTTACCTGCCGTTCCAGCTTTCTCTTTGTCTTTTACGATGTTCTCTTCGGTCACCGGTAGTGGACTGAGATACAAAAAACGATCTAACGATCGCTGATAATCGGTCAGATGCAACCCGGGCTCAACTACTTTTGCCCGCAACTGTTCCATCAGGTTCATCTTTGCATCAAGATCATCAAGAAAACTGAGGATAAAGGCCTCCATGGTCATGGGAACCGTGGGAGAACCAAACTCATGTCGACCATGATGACTGAGAATAAGATGCTGCAGCTGCTCAAGAAGGTCCGGAGGGAAATCCTTTATCCTGCGAGCCTCCTCCGCCACCATTTCGCTGCCCATGACGAGGTGTCCTTTAAGACGACCATGCCGGGTATATTCAATAAGGGCCAGATTCATAGTCAGCTCCTCCACCTTTCCCAGGTCATGAAGCAGTGCCCCGGCAATAAGGAGTGAGCGATCAACACCGGGATAATGACCGGACAACTTGTCGGCAAGCTCTGCTACAGAAAGAGAGTGTTCAAGAAGACCACCGAGATAAGCGTGATGGATTCCTTTTGCGGCCGGCGAATTTTGGAAACGCTGCCACATGGGCTCTTTTTTCAGAAAGCGGTTCAGAAGCTTTCGCAAATAAGGATCTTCAACAGAAGCTACCAGTTTCTGCATTCTCCTGGTAAGATCAGTGCGATCCTTAGGACAGCTCGGAACAAAATCAGCCAGGTCCGCATCCTCTTTTGAAGCTGGTTGAATTTCATCTATCCTCAACTGCAGTTGCTCACGGTATAGCTGCACCACAGCCTGAACCCTGATAAAGCTGCCGGAGCCACAGTACACAAAAAGCTCCTCGGCCCGATCCCAGATCGGCCCGCTGATTTCACCACTGCTGTCCATGACGGTAAGCTGGATGTAGGCCTTTCCGGCACGGGTCTCTGCCAGCCGTGCAGACTTCACTAGAAACAGATCCGAGACCCGTTCTCCCTCCTGCAAATCCCTTATAAACCGCCGTGCGCCCATAACCAACCCAACAAACTGAGATTACACATTAAAACGAAAGTTCATGCAGTCGCCATCAACAACCACATACTCTTTCCCTTCAGAACGCATCAGTCCCTTTTCCTTTGCACCATTTTCACCATCACAGGCCACAAAATCATCATAGCTGATCGTCTCTGCCCGGATAAAACCCCGTTCAAAATCAGAGTGAATCTTTCCGGCAGCACCGGGTGCTCTGGTTCCAAGGGGAATGGTCCAGGCACGGGTCTCTTTTTCACCCACTGTAAAATAGGTAATAAGACCTAAAAGTTCATACCCTGCAGCAATCAGCCGGTTCAGGCCCGGCTCCGTCATCCCCATATCTGCAAGAAACTCCTGCTGCTCCTCTGCATCAAGCTGGCTCAATTCCTGTTCTATGGAGCCAGCAATGATCACCACCCCATCGCCATCTTAAGCAGCAAGCTGTTCCAGAAAACGCACATACTCGTTGCCGCTTGTCACATCATCTTCGAGCACATTTGCCACGTAGAGCACGGGTTTATCGGTGAGAAGACACATCTCCTTCATCATTTCCGCTTCCATGTCATTTTCCGGGACCACTGTTCTTGCTGAAGCACCACTGTCCAGAACATCCCGAAGTCGTTCCAGAAATACAGCCTGAGTCTTCAGGGTCTTATCACCGGATTTAGCCAAGGACTGCGCTTTTTTGAGCCGTTTTTCCACAGTATCAAGATCTGCAAGTACCAGCTCCATGGTGATCACTTCGCGATCCCGGGCAGGATCTATGGAACCATCTACATGGACAATATTTTCATCTTCAAAACAACGAACCACATGGACAATGGCATCTACCTGACGGATATGCCCCAGAAACTGGTTTCCAAGTCCCTCACCCTGGCTGGCACCTTTACAAGTCCGGCAATGTCCACAAACTCCATCTGAGTTGTAACCTTGTTCCTGGTGTTGACCATCTCAGCCAGTACATCCAGACGTTTGTCCGGAACCGGAACAATGCCCACGTTGGGCTCAATGGTACAAAACGGATAATTCTCAGCATCAATACCGGCTGCTGTCAACGCATTGAAAATTGTAGACTTTCCAACATTTGGAAGGCCAACAATACCACAACGAAATCCCATATATAAACTCCCCTCCCTTTTCGGGCATAAGAAAAAACTCAAAACGGTTTCGGGTACATTTTCGTCGCTATCTGCTTCCTGGCTGATAAGCTGTTGAACAGCTGGATAAAAACGAAAAACATAACAGAAAGATGACAAATCTTCCCAAATGGAATAGTATACCCTGCCCACAGAGAAAATGCCCATTTTTTTGCAAGGAGCAGATCATGATTCCAGCTTCCATCTTATTCAGCAACGTCACGCTCTACACAGATTCCCACACGCCTCCAGCGCCACAGCAATGGCTCCTGTGCAGAGATAATCTCATCCACTCGTTCGGCCCCATGGCCACTGTTCCTAACTGTCCAGGCGCGGTCTCACTTGACGGTACCGGCAGGTTACTGATGCCCGGTCTTATCAATGGGCACAACCACTGTGCCATGACCCTGTTTCGGGGACTTGCCGATGACCTTGAACTCAGCGAATGGCTCACCGGTCATATCTTTCCGGCAGAAGCCGCCCATGTAAACAAGGAAATGGTGTACTGGTGCACAAAGCTTGCAGCCGCCGAAATGATACTCTCCGGAACCACCACAGTGGCTGATGGCTACTTCCATGAAGGCCAGGCGGCACGCGCCCTGCATGAAAGTGGTATGCGGGCGATTGCAGCACACGGAATAATAGATTTCCCGGCACCCGGGGTTGCTGACCCAAACCAGAATATTACTGCCGTTGCAGAATTCATTGAGGAATGGAAGGCAAGGGATGAGCGCATAACCCCCGCAGTCTTTGCCCACTCTCCTTATACCTGCTCTCCCGCCACCCTGCTGGCGGCAAAGACACTGTCCAAAGACCAGGGGGTGCCTTTTTTCATTCATATTGCTGAGAGCAAACAGGAACAGAAGATCATTATGGATCCGCAGGGCACAAGCCCCATTCGTCATCTCGCTGCCCTGGATCTTCTGGACAGTGACACTGTACTGGTCCACTGTGTATGGCTTGACAATGAAGACATAGATATCATTCGCAAGAGTGGCGCTGGAGTCATAATCTGCCCCCAGAGCCACCTCAAGCTGGCTTCGGGTATAAGCCGGGCCTCTTCAATGAATGCGCTGGGAATCCCTGTGGGGTTAGGAACAGACGGGGCTGCCAGTAATAACGGACTTGACCTCTTTGCCGAACTTGACATTCTTGCCAAGACACAGAAACTGCGGAAACTTGATGCCACCACCATGCCCGCAGCACAGGCATTGGCTGCTGTTACAGAAAACAACGCTGAGATACTGGGACTCAAAAAACTTGGGAAAATCGCCCCGGGGTTCAAGGCAGATCTTATTCTCCTCAACCTGAAGCAGCCACATCTGCAACCATTTTACAGCTGCGACTCCCTGGTTTACAGTGGAAGTGGATCTGACGTGAACACAGTTGTAATCAATGGCCGCATTGTGCTGTGCGAAGGAGAACTTCTCAGCTTTGACCTGGCGGAAACCCTTGAGGAAATCCGAAGCCTTGCAGTACCACTGGGACACCTGTAAAGATACACAGTCCTGAGACACTCAGCAATGCTTACAGGAAGAAGAGCCAAGCCGACAAGTCGGAAAACTTTTTAGAGTCGCTGGACTCTTTTCTGTATCCCTTGGAGTATAAATACCATGGTGGTAACTCTAAATTTCCGATTTCAAAAAACTCTCATGGTTTCGTTTTTTTTATTACAGTTTCCATAGAGTAACGCTCTGATATTATTTCACTCTCATATATTCTCGGGGTCTCGTACCTCGCTCACCTGTTTTTTTATTGCAGCTATGATGGAGTAAAGTACTAAAAAGCCAATTTCAAGACAACAAAACCGCCAAGCAGCAGGACCACAAAAACGACACAGAGTATATTGAAATACCTGTCTATAAAATCTTTGGCAGGCGCTCCCCATTTATGTAACAGCCAGGCCACCAGAAAAAAACGACAGGCACGTGCGACAAGAGAAGCAATAAGGAAAATCGGGAGATTAACACGGGCAACCCCTGCTGTAATGGTAGTCAATTTATATGGTAGAGGGGTAAGTCCAAAGACAAACACTATCCAGGCGTTCCAGTAGTCATAGACCTGGAACAGATACTCCCCCCCCCAGTGCGTTTCCCATTGCTGAAATAAGATACGAAGGAAGGGCAATATCGAGCCTGCCATCAACATCAACCAGGGTCATATGAACCACATTTTCAACGATCCAACGCCCCATGGTATCCCATGCAAAAACACCTATTCCATACCCGGCAAGACCTCCTGCAACAGAAGCCAGGGTACACCAGACAGCATACATGTACCAGCGGGATGTTGCCCCGAGCACAAGGGCTATAAGAAGGACGTCAGGCGGGATAGGAAAAAAACTTGATTCAGCAAAAGAGAGAACGATCAGCGCCAGGAGCCCATACTTGCTGTCGGCCCAACTCAACATCCAGTCATAGAGACGGCGCAGCAGACCAATTTTTTTCTTCGCCACTTCTTCAGTCATTATTCCAGCCATGCTCCCCGATCAGGCTGACAAACCGAACACTTTCCAGCCGTGACACAACAACATTGCCATCTTCTTTTCTGAGAAGATGCAGCTCCTGCACCTCGCGATCACCCACCGGGATAATCATACGTCCCGGATCAGCGAGCTGAGCCACAAGGGGTTCTGGAATTTCAGGACCTCCCGCTGTCACGATTATGGCATCATAAGGGGCATGCTCCTGCCAGCCAAGTGTTCCATCATCAAGACGGGATAGAATGTTGTAATAATGGAGCTGGTCAAAGACCTTACGGGCGCTGGCAAGAAGAATATTGATTCGCTCAACTGTGTACACCCTGGAACAGAGTCGTGAAAGAACAGCGGCCTGGTAGCCGGAACCAGTTCCTATTTCGAGGACTCGTTCATTACCCTGCAGTTGCAACTCCTGAGTCATTGCCGCGACGACCAGAGGTTGAGATATTGTCTGATCACCGGAAATGGGCAGGGGATGATCACCATAGGCCCTGGCCTGCTGAGCATCTTCCACAAAGAGGTGCCTGGGAACCTCCCTCATGGCATCCAGAACCCGGGTATCACTGATACCGCGACGAACAAGCTGTTCCAGCACCATACGCTCACGTGCTGTGGTAAAGCGATCTGTCACTTCTCTTCCGTCTCCTGCCAGGAATAGTCATCCTGCCAGTCAAACTCATCTTCTTCGTAACCGCTGTAGCGACAAGTTGCAACGGTATCTCCTGAAAGGGTAATTACAACCATATTGTAGCCATCGGAGTCAAATGCCCCACCAACCAGAGGAACACCCTGCATAAAAGCCTTATCCTCTTCATAGTAGACCCATTCCTCCACGGTATCAGTCACCATCCGGGTCATATCCGGTTCTCCCATGAGGTCTAGAACCTCCTGTCTACCAGTCTCACCTACTTTGATCATGCTCACATCTGAGACCAGCTGACGAGTCGGGGTCCCGGAGCATCCTGCCAGAAGAAAAGTCAGCAGTATGAGGCCTGTATAAAGAAGAGGACGCAAGGTATGTATCATTGAAATCTCCCGCAGAAAAAAAGAACGGTTGAAAAGATGGTAAAGTTAACATTTTCAACCGTTTTATAGCGTGCTACAGTGCTTTTTTCAATATATAATTGAATCAGCCCCCCACGGCTCTGGTCAGAATTTTATAGTTTCTTTCCACCATTACCATGGGATCAACCACAAGACCCGCCTGAATCATGGCATTGTCATAAATCTGCGCAGCCACCTCTGCCGCAAAACTCTCATCGTTTTTCACAAGCTCTGCCAGCTGCTTGATAAGAGGGCTTGCCAAGTTGATTTCCAGGTTTTTCTTACTGGCCTCAGTAGCCAATCCTTTTTCCATCCGACTCGCAGACATTATCCGCTCCATGGACGAAGTCATAAAGCCATCGGGGTTCACAATCATTGCAGGAGAGTCAACCAGTCGTTTGGACTCAATAACATCAGCCACTTTATCCTCAAGGTTTTTCTTCAACCAGGATATCAGCTCGCCGCCGGCATCCTCTGCAAGCTTGTCGGTGCTGTCATCATCAGAATCAGCAGCACCACTTTTCGACAGATCCAAGTCAGCACGATCAGCAGAAACCAGTTTCCTGCCATCGAACTCACCAAGGTGGTTGAGCACAAAATCATCAATTGGCTCCATGGTATAGATGATTTCAACACCCTTCTTATTAAACATCTCCACATAGGGACCAGCTTCGATTGCTTCCCGGGTTGGACCATTGATGTAGTAAATCTCCTCCTGTCCGTCTCCCATCCGCTCCACATACTCTGCCAGGGACGTTGGCTTGCCATCCTCTGATCTGGAAGATTCAAAACGAACCAGCTGAGCCAGCTCTTTCTGAAATTCATAATCAGAGGTCACGCCCTCTTTAATATAGATGCCAAAGGTATTCCAGAAATCCAGGTAGTAGTCGGAATCGCGCTTGGCCTCTTCGGCCAGGAACTTCAGAAAACGCTTGGTGATCACTTTCCTGAGCTTCATCACCAGGGCATTATCCTGCAGTGACTGTCGTGATATATTCAAGGGCAGGTCTTCACTGTCTACCACACCTTTTAAAAAACGCAGCCACTCAGGAAGGATATTTTCAGAATGCTGATCAATGAGCACCCGCTGACAGTAAAGGTTTACACCGGGTTCCACCCTGCCAAAGCCCATGGCCTCAAAGTTCTCCTTGGGGACAAAAAGGACAGCGTTAATTGCCAGGGGTGCATCAACTGAAAAATGAAGACGATAGTGAGGGTCATCGGTTGCGTTTCCGATAAACTTATAGAAATCATTATATTCCTCATCAGTGATTTCATTCTTACTTCTGGTCCAGATAGCCTGTACTGTATTTACAGTCTCCCCCTCGAGCTTGATAGGAAAGGGAACAAAGGTTGAGTACTGCTTAATGATGCTTTCGACCTTCCATTTTCTGGAATAATCATGGGCATCATCTTTGAGTTCAATGATGATTCTGGTACCTCGGTGCAGCCCGGGACATTCTTTAATGGTAAAGCTGCCACCACCGTCAGAGACCCACTCATTCCCCTCTGATCCATCCCAGGAACGACTCTGCACTATCACCTTTTCGCCGGCCATAAACGCCGCATAAAAGCCAACCCCGAACTGACCGATCAGGCTCACATCCTTGCGGGCTGCGTCTGCAAGCTCCGCCACAAATTTTCCGGATCCGGAATGAGCGATAGTTCCAAGGTTGGTTTCGAGCTCATCACGGGTCATACCGACTCCGGTGTCGGTGATTGTTATGGTGTGTTTGTCCTCATCAAGATCAATATTCACCTCAAGAGGAACATTCTCGTCAAAGACATTCTCTCTGATCAGACTCTCATGGCGCATCTTTTCCAAGGCGTCGGAGCTGTTGGAGATAAGCTCCCTTATGAATATATCACGCTCGGTGTAGAGCGAGTTAATTACGATATCTAAAAGTTTCTTGGTTTCCGCTTGAAACTCATGAGTTGTTCCTGTATCACTCATTTTCAGTTCTCCTCTCACAAAGTCATTAAGAATAATGGGGAATGGCCCAATTCCGTTGCTTTTTTTTAAAAGTCGACAAAAATGATAAGCATGCATGAGTTGCTGTCAAGCTTTCAGCAACAGGGGAAGCACACAAAAAAATGAGCCCGGCAGGAAAAAATGGAAAAACACACAATTATTATCGGAGCAGGCCTTTCCGGTCTCACCGTTGCATGGAAACTGCGACAGACCCCCGACCACTCGTTCCTTCTGCTTGAGCAGAAGGAACGGACAGGAGGAGCCATAAGCAGTCACCGGGAAGACGGTTATCTCGTAGAAGGCGGGCCTCATGGGTTCCTTGACAACTGCGATGAATCGCAGGCCCTGCTGAAGGAGTCCGGGCTCGACCATGAGGCACTGAAAGCCCCGCTCGCCAAATTTTCCCGTTATGTATGCATGGATGGTGAACTGAAACTTATTCCCCAGTCTCCGCCAAAAATCCTTGCAGCCCCCCTCATCTCCATTGGCGCCAAAATACGCGTTGCCGCAGATCTTTTCAAAAAGCCTCTGCAGGGCGAGCCAACAGTAAGGGAATGGGTGGAGTACCGTTTTGGCAAGGCACTGCTGCCTTATGTGGATGCTGTCTTCACCGGAACCTATGCCGGAGATTTTGAGCGCCTGGTTATTGATGGTGTTATGCCGGGAGTAAGAAAGATAGAAATGGAGCACGGTTCAATCATCCGCGGACTACTGAAAAAAATGCGGACCGCCAAAAAAGAGGCCCCTGAAAAAAGCAGAGGATTGCCTGCCATGACCAGCTTCCCAGGTGGCATGACAAGACTTGCTGAAAGACTCCGTGAAGACCTAGCTCCCGATGAGATCCAGCTGGGCAGCCCCGCCCTGCGTGTCTCCCGGGAAAAAGATGGCTGGAGTGTTGTTACAAAAGAAAAAACATACTGCTGCCAGAATCTGGTGCTGTCACTTCCCGTTAATGTGGCGCTCAAACTGCTTGCAGATATTGGCAGCACGCCCGCGCCTCAATCGGCGATACCAGAAGCCAGGATAATCACCAT
>JAJRQL010000205.1 GCA_024280265.1 Deltaproteobacteria bacterium | reverse complement strand
TACTGTGTCAACTCCTGACGATAACATTTGTATTCTCCTATCGTTGTGTTTATACTGGAGAACATAAAGGCACGGCCTGCGCTTAACGTCAGAAATTCACCCTCACTTTCTGATGAAGAATTATAGTCTATGACAGGTAGGCGTAGACCGGAGAAAAAAGATGGGGTTCGCAGGGCGCTTACGAAATTACGAGGTTTGTACAACTGACACCCCGGCCAAAACGGTCAAAAAACGGGATAATAAAATATTGAAAAAGAAAGTGATGAACACAATTCTCCTACTTTCTGTTGGCCTGAATTGCCTGATATTTTTCAGTGCCCTTATTTTTTTGTATAACAAAGGTGGGGTCCATTACATAAAGAACAAATTGTCTTCTCCAGCACGGCAGGAAGTCAAACGTTCAGCATCTTACATGGAAGACTTATCCATGCTTGATATTCTTCCACAAACAAAAGGTGATATCGTTTTTGTTGGTGACAGCATAACCGCTGGTGTTGACTGGACTAAGTTTCTTACTGATATTCGAGTTCGGAACATGGGAATAGGTATGGACAACAGCGAAGGCGTTTTGCAGCGACTGGATGGTATTGTCCGCTTGCAGCCCAACAAAGTTTTTATCATGGTTGGCATTGCTGATTTGAATAGTTATCATGTTCCCATTTCAGAAATCATAGAAAACTATCGCAGTATAATAATGGGGATCAATAAAAAATCACCAGAAACCAGAATATTTTTCCAGAGCGTCCTTCCTAAACAAAGATACGCCAGTACGTATGTTGGGCTTAATGATGATATTCTCCTGTTAAATGATAAACTCCAACAATTATGTGATAGCTTTGATTTTGTTACATACGTTGATTTATATAAACATTTTCGAGTTTCAGGAAATCAGATAAACCCTGAATATACTTATGATGGTGGGCACCTTAACAGTAAGGGATATCAAGTATGGAAAAGTGTTATTGAGAAGTACGCTCTTGAGCTTTAATCAAAGACTGTCTCAATTGTTCAGCGACTTGCGGTTCTTCAATAAAAGTTGAGTGTTGTCCCGGTATCTCGATTATTTCCAGTTCTGCAGCCATATCTGCCCAGCCGTGGTCGGTTTTATATGCTTCCCTGTTTTTTATATCTTTAGCTCGAAACAGAGTTATTTTACCATTATAATATTGCTCTTTATATGCAAACCAGGCAGATAGATTTATTCGTTCAAGGTATGCGTAGCGTAGGTGATGGGGGATGGGTTTATTTGCTATCCTGCAAATTTTACATTGAAATTTCCCATAGAAAAACAAACATGTTCTTGTAATCTTTCTTAACCATTGCTGCGGAGGTGTTTGGATGAGTGTTTTTATATAATCACCTGCTTTTTGGCGATAGGTTCTTGGCTGTAAACCTTGTTCTGAAGCTTTGCTTGGACCCTGGGTGTCGAACAGGACAAGAAAGACTATCTTGTCACCATGCTGCTGTAGTTGTTGAGCTATTTCCAGGGCAACTGTCCCCCCAAAAGATGCTCCACCGAGAAAATATGGCCCTGTGGGTTGGATCCGTTTGATTTCCCGGATGTAATGTGATGCCATTTCTTCTACCGAACTTAAAGGTTCTTCAACACCATCAAGACCTTTGGCCTGTAAACCATAAAGTGGCTGCTCCCTGCCAAGAGCAGGGGCAAAAATCCGATAGTTCAAGGCATTGCTGCCTGCACCGTGGACACAGAAAAAAGGAGGACGGGAACCTTCATGCTGAATCGGCACCAGGCAGGCCCACGGGTCTGTCATTTGGCTTTTAGTTTCTGTTTTTCGATATTGAGTAAATTTTATGGATAATTCACCCAGGGTTGGAGCCTCAAAAAGGGTGGCCAGTGGCAGATTTATACCGGTTTTCTTTTCCAGTACGGCGAACATTTGCACCGCCTGTAACGATTCTCCCCCCAAGTCGAAAAAATTATCAGCGGGTGAAACATCTTCAAGACCCGGAATAATTGCCAGCCATATTTTACGGATCGTATTTTCCATGTCCGTCATGCCGGACACTGTGTTTTTCGGTGGCTTTGTGCTTGAACAGACTGGCTTCACACAGCTTGCCGGTGCAGTCCTGAGCGTTGTTACCTCCTCCTGCAGCCAGTAGCGTTTTCGTTCAAACGGATAGGTTGGCAGGGGTATTCGCCAGCGTTTCTCTCCCTCGTAAAGCTTCTCCCATTCCGGTTGACATCCGTTTGCCCAGAGTTGCCCCATGGTCGTCAGGAAATATTGTATATCGTTTTTTCTTTCAACCGGACGACGGGCTGAGGCCAGGACAACATGGTCTTGTGTGACCGTGGGGTGCTGCCTGGTCAGCATACTCAGTGTCTGACCCGGGCCGACTTCCAGCATTATTCCACTTGGGTAGCTGGTGAGCAGTTCTTCGGCATTGGCATAAAAATTAACTGTCTGGCGCAGATGTTTTGCCCAGTATGCCGGATTTTTAACCTGTTCTTCAGTGATCCAGGTTCCGGTGACATTGGAGACAAAGGGAAGTCGGGGTGTGTTACGGGTTGTTTTTTCAACTTCTTTTTTAAACTCTTCCAGGATAGGTTCCATCATCGGTGAATGAAAGGCATGGGAAGTGCGCAATGTTCTACCTTCAATGCCTTTTTCTGCAAGCGTCCCGACCAGAGTTTCTATGTGTTCTGTTTCCCCGGATACAACAGACATTGAGGCGCTGTTTAAAACCGCCAGGGCAATGTGCGGGTTGAGATAGGGGGCTACATCTTCAGAAGAAAGTGGAATAGCCAGCATTGCTCCGGGGGGAAGCGATTGCATCAGCCTGCCCCGGGCAACAACGAGTTTAAGTGCTTCCTCCAGAGAAAAGATCCCGGCAATACATGCAGCAGTATATTCGCCAATGGAGTGCCCAACCAGGGCTGAAGGGAATATGCCGAAGTGATTCCATAATTTTGTCAGGCAGTATTCGATGGTGAAGAGAGCGGGTTGGGTAATATATGTCTGGTTTATCTGGTTTGCTGCTTCCTTTGTTTTTTCTTCAGACGGATAGAGGAAATCACGCAGATCAAAATCAAGATGCAGTTGCAGGATTTCCGCACAGAGATCCATCTCTTTTTTGAAAACAGGGTATTGGTGGTAAAGATCTCGCCCCATGTTGACATATTGCGAGCCCTGACCGGAAAACATGAAGATGATTTCCCGGTCGTCTGCTGCTGTGGCCGGTGGCTCGGGGGACGGGACTGTTGTGTTTTGAGGATCACTGCAGATTGTCAGGGAACAGCGGTGTTTGAAATGCTTTCTCCCTTGCTGGAGTGTCCAGGCGGTATCGGCAACAGGTTGATCCGGGTGGTTGTTAATGTGATCAGTAATATTTGCGATTTGTTTCTGCAGGGCAGGCGCACTTTTGGCAGAGAGAGGCAGCAGATGCCATGGTTGTGCTGACCCTGACCCTTCCAGTTGTTCGTTTGGAGCCTCTTCCAGTACGACGTGGGCATTGGTGCCACCTATGCCAAAGGAGCTGACTCCAGCCCGGCGCGGTTGTCCATTGTTTTGCCAATCTTTGAGAGTGTTGTTTACATAGAACGGGCTGTTGGCAAAATCAATATTTGGATTTGCTTTCGTGAAATGCAGGGTTGCCGGAATTTTTTTATGCTGGAGGGCAAGAATTGTTTTTATCAAACCTGCAATTCCGGCGGCAGCATCAAGATGGCCGATATTTGATTTAACGGATCCTATGGCACAGTAATTTTTCTTGTCTGTACCTTCTCTGAATGCTTCGGTTAATGCTTCAACTTCAATGGGGTCGCCAAGGGGGGTTCCCGTACCATGGGCCTCGATATAACCGATAGTGTCTGCTGCTACTTCTCCAAGCGCCATGGCTGTGGAGATTACTTCTGCCTGGCCCTCAACACTGGGAGCGGTAAAGCCGACCTTCATGGCTCCGTCGTTGTTGATCGCCGAACCTTTGATGATCGCCAGTATTGTATCGTTGTCTGCCTGTGCCTCCGACAATCTTTTCAGAACAACTATTCCTGCACCCTGGCCAAAAAGTGTGCCCCGGGCTTTGGCATCAAAGGGACGGCAATGCCCGTCCGGCGACCAGATCATTCCCTCTTGGTACAGGTATCCAAGTCCTTGGGGAAATCTAATGCAGACTCCACCAGCCAGAGCCATATCACATTGATAGGTCAGGAGGTTATGGCAGGCCTGATGCACTGCAACCAGTGAGGTGGAGCAGGCTGTCTGGATGGTAAAGCTTGGACCTTTGAGATTGAGCTTGTAGGAGATACGGGTGGTAAGGAAATCGGCATCATTTCCCATCATCAACTCGAAAGAGTCTATACCGGAAGTTATGCTTTTCAGGTTGTCCGGCAAACGTTTGCGATAGTCGTTTCCGCTGGTTCCGGCAAAGACGCCTATGGCGCCTATGGCGCCGTTATATGAATCAGGGGCGTATCCGGTTGACTCCATGGCCTCCCAGGCAAGTTCCAGGAAAACACGTTGCTGGGGGTCCATGATTTCGGCTTCACGCTGGTTATAGCCGAAAAACGAAGCATCGAACATCTCAGCATCATCAAGGATGGTGCCGGCTTTAACGTATTGTGGGTCGTTGAGCTTGTCTCTAGGTACACCCCGGGAGAGCAGTTCATCATCTGTGAATCTGGAAATTGATTCAACACCATAGGCTAGATTATCCCAGTACTGGTAAATATTTTTTGCTCCTGGAAATCGTCCGGCCATGCCGATGATGGCAATTTGTTCTATTATGTCGGTTTGTTCCGGCATGATGTATTATTCTTGCCTTTTTCTTCGCGCCTGTCGCTGTCTTCTTGCCAGTGCATTTTTCTGCAACTGGGCACGGTTTTGTATCTTTTTACCGGGATGCTGTCGGCTGTTCTCCTGTGCACTTATGTACTTCGCCAGAGATTCAATTGTAGGGTACTGATAAAATTTTACTATTGGAAGTTGAATACGCATTTCTTTTTCCAGCAGGGCAACAAGATGAACAGAGAGCAGGGAGTTTCCACCCATGTCAAAGAAATTGTCATGGGTGCCCACCTTGTCAATTTTGAGGGTTTGGCTCCACAACCGGGACAAACGTTTTTCTATTTCGCTTCCCGGTGGTGTAAATCGTTGTTCAAGAGCGGCTCGTCTTTGCTCTGGCCTTGGCAGTGCCCGGCGATCAATTTTGCCATTAAGGGTTAACGACATTGTTTCCAGGGGGATAAATATTGAAGGAACCATGTATTCCGGTAGTTTGGTGCTCAGGTATCTTTTGAGTTCAGCCCCGGAGCAACTCTGGTCATTGTTAAGTACGGTATAGGCCGTCAGTCTCTTGTCACCGGGATCATCTTCACGGACTATAACCGCGGCCTGCCTGATGGCTGGATGTTTTTCGAGCACAGCTTCAATCTCGCCGAGCTCAATACGGTATCCACGTAACTTTACTTGGCTGTCTATTCGTCCCAGCATCTTGATGGAGCCATCCGGTAGCCAGCAGGCAAGGTCTCCGGTTTTATAGAGCTTGTGATCAGAAGTTTTTTGGCGAAAAATGTCCGGGATGAACTTCTCCGTGGTTAGAGCCGGACGATTCAGGTAGCCTTTTGTGACGCCTGTTCCGCCGATGAGCATTTCACCGGAGACTCCGATCGGGTTTGGCTGATTGCCTTGATTGACAATATATATCTGGGTGTTGGCAATGGGTTTGCCAACCAGGATCTGGCTGTCTGCATCTGAAACCTTACAACAGGTAGACCATACAGTGGTTTCTGTCGGACCATACAGGTTCCACACCTTTGAAGACCGTTGCGTGAGCTGAACGGCCAGATCGCGGGGGAGCGGTTCCCCTCCACACAGAACTTTAAAATCTTCTTCCCCCTCCCATCCCGCAGCAATGAGAAGATGCCAGGTGATTGGTGTTGCCTGCATGACAGTCGCTTTTGATGCCTGGAGAAGATCCAGGAGCAACTCGCCGTTTGAGGCTGTTTCCTGGTCGGCAATAACTGTTGTGCCGCCCACTGCAAGCGGCAGAAAAAGTTCCAGTACAGAGATGTCAAAAGAGAGTGTTGTTACAGCCAGAAGGGTGTCCTGGGCTGTTATCCCCGGTTTTTTGCTCATGCTGAGCAGGAAATTGACTATGGCCTTGTGAGGAACCTGTACTCCTTTCGGCTTGCCCGTGGAACCGGAGGTGTATATGACATAAGCTGAATTTTCCGGGGATATTTTTGTGTCAGGGTTGCATTCAGGTTCATCTTTGATTGTGGCCCGGGAGGTATCAACACGTATTTTCCGGGAATCATGGTCTGGAAGTTGATCTGCGACTTTTTCTTCAGTTAAAATGAGTTTAAGGCCGGTATCTTCCAGCATAAAGGCTATTCGATCCCGGGGGAATGCCGGATCTAAAGGGACGTAAGCTCCACCCGCCTTAAGGATAGCATAAAGGGCCACAATCATGTCCAGCGATCGATTTATACAGACCCCGATAAGTTCTCCAGGTTTCACGCCAAGCCTATGGAGATAATGGGCAAGCTGATTTGCACGGCTGTTGAGCTCAAGATATGTGCATTGTGAACCTTGAGCGATAACAGCAATGGAATCCGGGGTTTTATCAGTTTGCGATTCAAATAATCTGTGGAGTAGTGGATCTTTTGGTAAACTGGTGCCTGTGGCATTCCACTGGATGGGCTGCTGGTGCTTTTCCTGATCTGTTAAGATATTGAGTGAATGTATTTTTTTTTCAGGGTGGGCGATTATCTCCTGGAGAAGTGTTGTATAATGACCAACAAAACGTTGAATTGTGGTTTTTTCAAAAAGCTCACCGTTGAATTCGGCAAAACCATGTATTTCGTCATTCTCTTCCCATAGAGTAAGGAAAAGATCAAGCTGCGCACCTCGGTTGTGTATTTTTTCAGGCCTTGTCTCCAGGTCATAGAGGTCAAGCTCCATGGGAGGCTCAAAGGTGAAACCTGTCTGAAAGAGAGGATTGAAGCTCGGGTCTCTTTTGGACTGCAGTTTTTTGATCATGAGATCATAGGGAAGTTCCTGGTTGCGGTGGGCTCCAAGCATTGCCTGGCGAACCTGCTGCAGGGTTTCTGCAAAATTCTTGTCTCCCGAGACATTGATCGCGACTGGCAGGATATTGACAAAGCATCCAGCAATATTTTTATGGGTGTCTTTTCTCCGGTTGGTTAAAGGTACGCCCGTTACAATGTCTTTTTGATCAGTATACCGGAAGAGCAGGATATTATAAGCGGTTAAAAGGGTGAGGAAAATATTTGTGTTTTTGCTGCGGCTGAATTTTTTAAAAGTGTCTGTAAGAGAATATGACAGGTGGAAGGAGTGGGCGTCGCCTGAAATCGTGAGTACCGGAGGACGTGGCTTGCCTGTCGGCAGGTTAAGATAACCGGAATGCTCTTTCAGTGAGCGTTGCCAGTAGTCAAGCATGGTTGTGCATTTCTCGCCGTTGAGCCAGTCCTGTTGCCATAATGCAAAATCTTTATATTGGTGTACCGGAGCAGAGAGTTCAGGGGAGAGATTTAAAGTAAAAGCGCGGTACAGGGCGGAAAGTTCTGAAGAAAAAATTTCTTTGCTTCGCAGATCCGTGATGATGTGGTGCATCATCAAGAGGAGTATATGTTCCTGTTTGCCCAGGCTGAAAAAAATGACACGAAATAAGGGGCCGTTTGCGAGGTCAAAAGGAGTCGTGACTTCTTTCTGAACCAGGTGATGGATTTGTTCCTGTTGCTCTTCCCGTGGCAGGTTGTTCAGCGTGACAGTCTGAAAGGTCAGTTGCGTTTCGTTGGTAACTACCTGGTAGAGCCGATGACCTTCTCTTGAAAATACAGTTCTGAATATATCGTGTCTGCTGCTGATTTCGTTAAGGCTTTTTGTCAGGGCCTCAATGTTGAGATGTCCTTTCAGGTGAAAGAGCGATGGAATATTGTAAGCAGGGTTGTCGGGTTGTAATTTGTTAATCAGCCAGAATTGTTCCTGGATTAAAGAAGCTGGATATTTGCGGGATGTTTGAATGGGCATATTTTCCAGACGATTACTTTTATAATTGTTCAATTTCCTGTTGGGAAATTCCGAGTTGCTCAAGGATTGGCTTTAGTGACATGATCTCTGCCTGGGCGGCAATTTTTCGTAATGCGTCTTCCCGTGAGAGTTTGTCTCTCCTTATGAGGTGGCTTAATTCCAGTTCATATGGGTTGAAACCCATTTTTTGGGTGTGGACAAAGTTGTTAAAGGCATTGAGCCGGCAGTTGGAAGAACACCCATCGACATCTTTTGGGCTGATCCAGCCAAGTTTTTTTATTTCAGCCAGTATTTCATCTTCACTGGGATCGTCAAGACAAAGCAGATTAATGTTATATGGGTATGACTCTGTACTCTCAATGAGGTCGTCGCTGATACAGAAGTAGTCGTCAACCTCATTGCCAACGAGATTTCTCAGTTTGTTTAAAATCGGTTCCCTGCTCTCCTGGAAAAATGTGTAGTTGTTTTTGTAAAAGATACTGTTGGCCGGTATCTGTCCTAAGGTAAAACCTGCCAGAATAAAAGGGATTTTCTTTTCCAGGGCAAGCTTCAGGGCTGCAATATTGATGATCGAAATACATGAATTGCAGACTGAAGAAATGCGAGTCAGGGTTTTGGGGTTGTAGATGTCATGGAGTGCACTGGCTTTGATAAGTGGTGAGAAAAACTTTGACGACGGGCGTATCGTAATCAGATCAACACCAAGCGCATCTACTGTTTGATTAATGTTCTCAAATGCAACCGGGGATAAAAAGCCGTTGTCCACAGTGAGGGCGAGTACTTTGAGGTTGTATTGTCGTGTGGCAAGCATCAGAGTGTATGTGCTGTCTTTGCCGCCGCTATAACACATTACAGCATCGTATTGTCCTTTGCCTTGATGTTCATTAAGCAGATTTGTAATCTGCTCACGGGCGTTGGCAATGGATTGGTTCTCGGTGGTAAAATATATTTCGTTACGGCAGAAATTACAGACCCCTTTCTCGTCAAACTGTATCCTGGGGAAGGCTGAAGAGAGAATACATTTTGTGCAACGAACTGTTTCTTTGCTCATTGGGTCTGCTCCCGCTTAACGAACGAAACGATTTTGTGTACAGAGCCAAAATTTGCCCGGATCATCTTTTCCTCGGTAATTTTTATGTGGAATTCATTTTCCAGAAAAGTGGCAATTTCGATCAGGCCGAAGGAGTCAATGATACCTTCGTCAATCATTGACTTGTCCAGGTCAATCTCTTCTCTTTCAACCATGAAGCTACGGGTTATAAATCCCAGGAGTTTATTTTGAATATTTTCAGACATGATTTTACCTTAGTTGAAATCTCTAATCTCAACTTTTTTCAGCTTGGTGTCCAGTGGGGTGGTTTTGGGGTTACGTGCCCAATAGTTAGCCATCTGGCATGAGAGTACAAAAGTGAATATCATATTGTCACGATAGCCGATTGCGTCCGGTATTTTTCTCTCAAACTTTTTTATTAAACGAGATACTATTGTACTGTCAAATATACCATAGTCTGCAATTTTGCCGGCAGATAAAAAATATGATGCCTGCTCGGTTAATTTCCCATGGGAGAAAAACGATTTTAAATCCGGTGCCATATAGGGCTGTTTGGGGCGATTGATTATCGAGGACGGGATGACATCTTTGTAGGCTTTGCCAAGGATATACTTTTGTTTTAATCCGTTTAATTTGAATGTGTCTTTATAATAGAAAAGCCGTTCAATTAAGCGGTGATCGAGAAACGGATAGCGGCCTTCGACGCTATGGGCCATGGACATTCTGTCTCCCTGGGCGGAGAGCAGGTAACCGGATAACAGTGTTTTAAGTTCCAGGAACTGATTTTTTTGAAGTAGAGTCCAGTGGTGGGAATTACTGGGTAAAATAGCTGAAACTTTTCCCATGAGTTTTTCTTTATTGAAAGCAATATGGAAATCTTTGTTAAAGTAATTTGTCAGGGCCTTGTTGTTGTGTACTCGAATATTCAACCCTGTTAAGTCATTGTCGTAGTCGTTGAGGAAGCCTTCATAATACATGCGCATCAGGCCAAATCTTTTGGGATCCTTGTAGTGCCGGAGGTGTGGGTATAGTTTTTTAATCAATTGCGGACGTAATGTCGAATTGGGTTGCTTGCTCCAGAAGTTAAGCAATTTCAGCTCCTTGAAGGAGTCGTAACCAAAGAGAATCTCATCGGCTCCTTCTCCGGTCAAAACCACTTTGATTCCCTCTGATTTAACCATTTTTGAAAGGAGAAATAAAGGTAAAGGGGCTGTTCGGAAAACAGGTCGTTCAAAATGGTATACAGCATCCAGAAAGTTGTCATTTATCATTTTGTAATCAACCTGCAGGTCGGAATGTTCCGAGTTGAGCCGGGTGACCATCTCCTGCTGGAATGATGATTCGTCAAAGCTTTTGTCCGCAAAGGAAACAGAGAAGGTTTTGAATTTTTCTTTATTCTGTTGAGATGTGAGATAGGTTGTTATGGCTGAATCAATACCGCCGCTCAGGTATGTTCCCACCGGGACATCGCTGCGTAACCTTAGTCTGACGGAGTCCTCAAGCAGGGCGGAGAATTCCTCCACAGCACTTTCTATATTGGGTGGAGAGTTGCCGGCAGACTCTCCTATCTCATAATAGCGATAATGGCTGGGTTGGGAATCCTTTCGGTAGATTTCGAAGGTCCCCGCCGGCAGGCTGTGGATGTTCTGGTACACCGTTGAGTTATCCAGAGTGTTCCATACCAGTCCATGGTCAAAAAGATTGTTTATGTCGAAAGTTCGCTGGTAACCTGGGATGGTGTCAAATGCTTTAACTTCTGATGCAAAATAATAATTGTTTCTGTAGAATAAAATGTACAGTGGTCTGATTCCATAGCGGTCTCGTGCGATAAGAAGTTTTTTTTCTTTCCTGTCCCAGAGCAATAAGGCAAACTGGCCATTAAATTTTTGTAAAGCGTCCGGCCCATATACTTCAAATGATCGAAGTACTACTTCGGTGTCGCTGGTTGTTTTAAATGAAATGCCGTGATGAGATTCCATGTCTTTGCGTAATTCTATGTAATTGTAGATCTCGCCGTTGTAGGAAAGGACATAACGCTCAGACATCATCGGCTGATCGCCACTGTTAAGGTCTATGATTGATAGCCTGGTGTGACCTAGTGCTATATGATTAGAGAGGTATATACCCCAGCCGTCCGGACCTCGGTGACTCAGTGTTGAGGTCATGTCGACAATATTTTTTCTTTGCTGGTCTTGGTCGAGTTCTGTTTGTAGTATTCCTGTGATGCCACACATAATTGTTCTCCGGAGAGCGGAAGTGTAAAACTGCATTGTGGACGAGAAAGTGATAGTAATGTATCATAAACTGTAACATTGTTCTAGTTCTAGAGAGTTGGCATCGAAAGTTAATCAGCCTAATAATATGGGTAAATTCATCAACTTTTGTTCTTCTTTATATTACCGATTGTACTACGTTTATCTGTGACCATTGTTTTAAAAGGGTAGTTCATGCGAGTTATGATTTTAGCCTCTGGAGATCTTTGGGCAGGGGCGGAGGTGATGGTGTATGAGTTGGTCGGTGGACTTGTCCGCATTGTTGAGCTATACGCCTACCCCCATTCTTAAACCACCAGTTGATAAATTTAAGGTGGAATCTGCAGTTCCTTTTTACAGCGGCTGACAAGTCAGTTCGCTACTTTTTCTATGC
The DNA here is from genome assembly GCA_024280265.1 of Deltaproteobacteria bacterium. Lineage (GTDB taxonomy): Bacteria > Desulfobacterota > Desulfobulbia > Desulfobulbales > Desulfocapsaceae > Desulfocapsa. The sequence continues at coordinate 38 of JAJRQL010000205.1, read as the reverse complement.
GACGTCTTTATACAAAGATAGAGTCATGTTACTGTCGT
>JAJRQL010000204.1 GCA_024280265.1 Deltaproteobacteria bacterium | reverse complement strand
TGAGAAAGCGCGGCTACCGCTATCGTATTATTATGTCAATATATTTATGTGTTTTTTCGTTAAATTTTATTATTTTTTATGCGGATGTAATTTTAGTTGAATCTTAGGCTACATCAGCACGAAACTCTAAACTCCAGTAAAAAAAAGTAAAAAGTACCAGGATATCTATTTCCAGGGCACAAAAACTTTGTAATGAAGATTATAAACCGGGGAACGGAGAAAACGTATGACATTTCTTGAAGGATTACTGTGGTTGACCTTAAATGTTTACCACGAAGCACGGTCAGAACCCGAGATTGGACAGGTTGCAGTTGCCCATGTCACCCTGAATCGTGCTACACGACGTGATCTCAGCATAAAAAAGGTCGTTAAACAGCCACATCAGTTCAGTTGGACCGACCAGAAAATATCCTATATCCCCGAAGATCCTCAAGCCTTTTTTAAGTGTCTTAAATCCGTATACATCGCACTCAACTCTGCCGACTTCACCGCGGGATCCACCTACTATCACCTTGACAACATCGAACCATACTGGGCTTCAGAGTATACTTTTGTTGATCAGTACGGAAAACATAAGTTTTACAAACAGTAGCTTGACCTGATCACCAGACAATTCTGTTGTTTCTCTTGTCCGCCCCCCCTACTATACCACTTGAGCTGCCTTCTTCAGGGCTGAACATATAGTGGCTAGCTGTTCCTCAGTCATGTTAATGGAAACAGGATAAACCAGAGTTCTTGCCATAATATCAGCGGATTTGGGTAACCCTTCCGGGTCATAAACAACCCTTCTTTTACCACCTGGCTCTGCAAACGGCCAACCTGACGCAGCAACTGTCGAGCCCTTGTGCAAATGTTCCCAGCTTGGATAAAAATGCCAGCTGTTCTCACTGAAATTAATTGCACCTGCTCCATTTTCACCAAGCGCAACATTAACAGCTTGACACTGTTCTTTTGTTGGTAGAATAAAGGCAAAAAACGTTGCAGTATCACCCTCTGCATCAACAAGAGTCCTGAAAGTTACTCCAGGTATCCCGGCGGCAGCATCACGCAGACGCTTTTTATTGGATTTCTGGGAGACTATCATTGAATCAAGCTTGGAAAGCTGGGCGATGCCCATGGCTCCCTGTAATTCCATCATCCTGTAATTAAAACCGAGAAATCTTCTACCTTCTCCGCCACGTCCACCGGGATTCACGATATGATCATGGCCATGGTCATGGTATTCAGACATTGTTTTCCACATGTCTTGATCGCTGGTGATGATCATTCCACCCTCTCCAGTGGTCATTGTTTTCACTGAATCAAATGAAAAGGTGCCGCAGTTTCCAAAGGTACCAAGATATCTTCCGTTGATGGTGGCACCTGCTGCCTGTGCGGTATCCTCAAGCACAGGGATATCATGTGTTGCTGCAATGGCCACAATCTCTTCAATCCGTGCCATGGCACCAAGCATATGGACTGGTATAATACAGCGGGTCTTATCCGTGATCTTCTTCTTCAGATCAGCCGGGTCCATATTCAGAGTTTCATCAATTTCGGTGAACACAGGTATTGCCCCGATATCTAATATTGCCTCCCAGGTCGCCACAAAGGTAAAACCCTGGGTAATAACTTCGTCTCCAGGGCCGCCACCGAGAGCAGCAAGGGCAACTTTCAAGGCGGCAGTTCCGGAAGTAACCGCCTGGGCATATGATGCCCCACAATAAGATGCGAATGCCTTTTCAAATTCAAGGACCTTATAGACCCCTTTTCGCTAATCCACGAACTCATATCTGAACAGGACACCCGTTTCAAGAACATCATTTATCTGTTTTTTTTCCTCGTCTCCAAAGACTTCAAAACCCGGCATATTAAACTCCCTGATATCTTATTTAGTCAGCATTTGTTTTATGGAGTTATCGCTATCAAGCAAGGCAATATTGGGATGATAATCCTTCAACTCATCAGGAGAATAAAACCCAAATGTCACTATGATGATAAGGTCTCCAACCATTCCTTTTCGTGCAGCAGCTCCATTCAATCCAATGATACCAGAGCCAGATTCACCCTCAATTGCGTAGGTGTCAAATCGTTCACCATTATTTATGTTATAAACTTTCACCCTTTCAAAGGGGATAATCCCAACAGCTTCAAGGAGGTCCTTATCAATGGTAAGACTTCCTTCATAATCAAGATCAGCTTCGGTTATGGTGGCCCTGTGCAACTTGGCCCTGAGCATCTGACGCTCCATATCAACTACCTTTTAAAATTGAATTATCTATTAATCTTATACGATTGTTAATTTTCACAGCAAGAACAAGCAGTGAGTTTTCAGTGATTTCATCACAATCTTCAAGTGTTGTATTATTAACAACGTTAATATAATCGATTTCACATTCCCTGTGAGGACTTATGACCTTATGTACCAGATTCCTCACCTGTGCAGCATGTATAACCTCTGCGGAACGTTCAGAGACAAACTTTCTGGCCTTCTGGATGCCCCTGGAGAGTGAAAGAGCTGCATCCATTTCACTCTCCTTCAGATACGTATTGCGTGAGCTCATTGCAAGGCCACTCTTCTCACGAACTATGGGGTGACCTACGATTTCAACAGGAAAATCCAGATCGCGTACCATCTTTCTGATCACTGCAAGCTGCTGAAAATCTTTTTCCCCAAAAACAGCGAAATGGGGCAGTGTCAGATTGAAAAGCTTGGCAACAACTGTGGTTACTCCGTCAAAATGTCCAGGCCGGGTACGGCCACACAGGTGAGCAGTTAACTCTGCAACGCTCACCGTGCTTCCGAAATCCTCTGGATACATTGCTTGTCTTTCTGGTGCAAAGAGTATATCTACCCCTTCACCTTTTGCCAGCCTGCGATCCCTTTCAAGATCATACGGATAGCTGTCAAGATCTTCATTTGGACCAAACTGTATTGGATTGACAAAGAGGCTGACAATCAATTTGTCAGCTTTCTCTCTGGCCATACGCATGAGCGACAGATGTCCATCATGGAACCATCCCATGGTGGGTACCAGCCCCACAGTCAAGCCACCCAAACGATATGTTTTTGTAATTTCCTTTATTTCTGCAGGGGATGTAACCAGTCTCATTCGGTGGTGTTGAGCCTGGTAATTTTCTCATGTATCATTCTGGTCAGTTGAGGATTCTCTTTCTCACCAAGAAGAGTACCGAGATACTCTTCATATACTGCTAGGGCTTCATCACCTTTATTTTCAGCTTCAAGGACACGACCCATTCCCATAAACCCTTCGTCTCTGTATCCGGCAACTTCTTTTAAGAGTTTATACGACTGAAATGCCTTGTCATATTTTTTTCCTGCTTCTTGTGACTGGGCAACGGCAAAGATCAGCAGACCATACATGGGGTTAGATTCCGAAACTTTCCCCAGAACACTTGAATAATATGTTTCAGCCTTATCAAAAAGATTGTCCTTCATGGCGATGTGCCCCAGTTCGACTGTGGCCCATAAGGCTGCAGGAGTACCAGAATGTTCAACTATAACATCCTCCAGTGCCATAATCTTTTCATCGTCTGAGGCTTCAAGAGAAATTGCCAGATTATTAGTAGATTTTTCAATCCTGTTATTTCTGTAACTGTTGTATAAGGCGCCGATAACTACAGTAAGAACCACTACAACCGCAACCACTTGAATGATTCGCTTGTAGTTCCTGACGAATCGGACTACACTGGGCGGAAGGTTGAGCTGATCCAGTACCCCACTGGGCTCAACGTAGGCATTTTCTGCTACCTGATTTTGATTAAACGCACTCTTCTGGCTCATCCGTTACTCCTGCTTTTTTCTTTACCTTTATGACAAAACCCTTTACCAATACCAGTGATATTGGGAGGTGAGTCTGTTTTTTTTACAAAACAATAACTCTTTTATTTACCCTATCCTGACTGCCATGTCTATTCTCAAACTCCATTAATAGCAATTTTCCTGATTCCTACGCTCTACAGGTGTTGTTAAATGATTTCCAAAGACCCAAAAGATATCTATTCAGTCAGCAGTCTCACAAAAGAACTGAAAGCCATAGTTGAAGCACGCTATCGGTTTATTAAAGTTCAAGGCGAAATATCCAATTTAACTCAGCCCTTTTCAGGGCATTCTTATTTTACATTAAAGGATGCCGATGCCCAGATACGTACGGTTTTGTTCAAAGGACAGGCTCGTTATCTTGAAAAGCCCATTGAAAATGGCCAACAGGTGATTTGCCATGGTCGACTTTCCATTTATGAGCCACGTGGTGACTATCAGCTAATCGTCGACTCCGTCGACTTCAGAGGGAGTGGCCTCCTGCAGCTCAAATTTGAGAAATTAAAGCAGATGCTCCACGATCAGGGTCTTTTTGATTCCAGTCTCAAGCAATCGCTGCCACTGTTTCCAGAAAAAATAATCCTGATCACCTCACCAAGTGGTGCAGCTGTACATGATTTCCTCAAAATATGGAGAAAGAGAAGTTTTCCAGTTACTATCAATATTTTCCCTGTACGGGTGCAAGGCATGGAGGCCGCTGGCGAAATCAGCGCTGCTCTTGAGTTCATAAACAGAAAGATTCCGGAAACAGATGCTGTCGTACTCTGCCGTGGTGGTGGTTCCCTGGAAGATCTCTGGCCATTTAATGAAGAAATTCTGGCACGGGCAATTCATCACTCGAGTATTCCGGTTGTTTCAGCCATTGGCCACGAAATCGACTTTACTATTAGTGATTTTTGTGCAGATTTACGAGCCCCAACCCCTACTGCAGCAGCAGAAATACTCATTCCAGACGGTCTTGAGCTGAGAAAACAGATCAATCGGATTCATACCATGATCGGCAGAATTATGCTTTCAAAACTAGAAGATCACCAGTACCAGATAGAACAGAACAGAAGACTCCTGGGAGACATGGACTCCATCTTTACCCACTCCTCTCTTCGTCTTGATCACGCCGAGCAAAAGCTTGTCTCTCTGATGGATAACAGGCTCCGCAAATTTGAAGATCTCTGCGCAACCCTGTCACTGCGACTCAAGAAAAGTTCCCCAAAAGAAAAGATGCAGTCACAGACCCAAAGACTACAGTTTGCAATGGAGAAGATGAGTTCTCTTATTAACAGAAACCTTGAGGGAAAAGAGGCGTCACTGTTGCAGCAAGCCACCCTTCTCGATGCGGTCAGCCCTCTTGCCACCATGGCAAGAGGATATTCAATATCAAGTAAAATTGATTCGATAAGTGGTAAGAAAACACTGCTTAGAGATATCGATCAGCTCAAAATTGATGATCGCATTGAAGTTCGTCTTCACCGGGGAAAAGTTGAATGCGGCGTAATACAACTGCTTGACTCCTGACAGATTCATCACCATTACAGAAATCGAAAAGGTTTTCCTTTGATAGAATCACGCTCATATTTAAACAGACTGATGGGTTCCTTGAAAAATTCAAATCAACATTTGAGTCAAAAAATATCATTTAATATTGAAAAAACAAATAGATATGGTATGTTTCCAGTATTCAAAAACTCATACAACGGAGATATTCTATGAATCAGCTCGGTTTCCTTGAT
>JAJRQL010000203.1 GCA_024280265.1 Deltaproteobacteria bacterium | reverse complement strand
TATTGTATATTCAACAGTATACTTCATTTCGCTTCATATTCCAAGTCATCAATAAACATGCTATTTTAAATATCTTCACACATGGATTTTCATGTAACTAACTTAAATACCTTTGATTTATGCTTTTCGGCCAAGCACTATTATAATTCCTGCAATAAAAACAAGTACACGAGGTACGAGACTGCGGGAAACTTAAAAAGCTTTTTGAAATCAGGAGATTAGAGTTTTTATCAAGGCATTTACACTCCTCAAGGGAGTATAGAAAAGAGTCCAGCGATTCTAAAAAGTTTTCCGACTTGTCGGGTCAGGAAAAGATACAATTTGCTACGTCCGGTTTGTGGCGTTTCTGCAACGATGAATCAACATATTGAACAGTGCAATTCACAGAGTCCCCTCGCGGATTCGGGCGTATGATGCAAATATTTATTTAACAGTGGGATAATAGGTTATGAAAAAACAGCTTTCAATTATTTTATGTATCTGTACTTTTTTATTCAACACAGGATTGGCCTCAGCTGAGAAGCTGACCCTGATGCTAGATTGGTTCCCCAACATTGACCATCTTCCTATTTATGTGGCTAAGGAGAAGGGCCTGTTTGCTGAAAAGGGCCTAGAGCTGGAAATAATCACTCCTGCCGAGACAGCTGATGGTTTGAAACTTGCCGCATCCGGAAATGTGGATATCGCTGTGTCTTATGAGCCTCAGACCATCATTGCAGCGGCCGCTGGAGTAGAAGTAAAGGTGGTGGGGCGCCTAGTGGCGCACCCCCTGACCACTCTTCTCTTCCTTAAAGACAAGGGGATAAGCAGCCCGAAAGACCTGGAGGGGAAGAAGATCGGTTATACTGTCCCTGGCCTGATGGATATTATGCTCAAGGCCTTTATGTCCATCAACGGGGTGGAGAACTATGAGGCTGTAAATGTTGGTTTCACCATTGTTCCGGCATTGGTTTCCGGCAGTGTGGATGCGGTCATGGGGCCTTTTAAAACCTACGAAACTGTGACCATGGCTCACCAGAATATTGAGGCCGATTATTTTGAACTGGAGAAATGGGGAATTCCTGATTACGAGGAGTTGATTTTTGTCACCGGGGAAAAAACGCTGCATCAGAAGGAAGAGGCCATCAAAGGGTTTGTTCAGGCTGTGGAGGCGGCAACCACATATATGCGTCAGCACCCCCGGGAGGCACTGGATATTTACCTCAAAGCCTTGCCGGAGGCGGATGTCCGTGTTGAGAGCGATGCCTTCACGTTGACTCTGCCGTTTTACGCGGCTCCCGGTGGCTCTGATGCTGCTTCCTGGCAGGATTTTGCAGATTTTTCCCTGCAGCATGGACTCATCAAACAACCGGTACGGGCGGCAGATCTGATTCACAACTGGTAAGTTGCAGAGGAGGAAGGACAGGTGAAAAAATATCACAGGGCACTGAGTATCGCTGGCTCAGATTCAGGTGGTGGTGCTGGGATACAGGCTGATTTGAAAACATTTTCGGCCCTTGGCTGTTACGGGATGACGGTAATCACAGCCCTAACTGCCCAGAATACTGTCGGAGTCACCGGGATACAGGCAGTTCCGCCTGAATTTATTGCTCTGCAGATGGAGGCGGTGTTGACGGATATCGGTGCTGATGCAGTAAAAATAGGGATGCTGCATTCGGTGGAGGTCATTGCTACGGTTGCAGAGGAACTGCAGAAGCATGATTGCAAAACCCTTGTTCTCGACCCGGTGATGGTGACCAGAAACGGGGATAAGCTTTTGCAGGATGATGCCGTTCAGTCACTGCAGGAGCGTCTCTTTCCCCTGGCTACTGTTATTACTCCCAACCTTGCTGAAGCCTCCCTGCTCCTTGGCAGGACGATTTCGGAGCGCAGTCAGATGGCTGATGCCTGTCGGGATCTTGCCAGGAATGGCTGCAGCCGGGTCTTTTTGAAAGGGGGGGGGCTTGGTGGAAGCAGCAGCACAGATCTCTTTTATGATGCTGAGAATGGTGAGCTGCTGGAGCTTGAAAGCCCTCGCATTGATACACCCAATAACCACGGAACCGGATGTACCATATCATCGGCAATCACCGCAAAACTGGCGGGGGGAGCAGAGCTGCCAAGCGCTGTTACTGCAGCTAAGGCCTATATTGACGGGGCACTGCAGGGGGGGGCAGATGTGAAAACAGGTGCTGGGCACGGCCCGGTGCATCACTTTTATAACTGGTGGCCAGCCTGATCTGTCCACCTTGGAGCTCACAATTAAAAAGTAAAGATACTTGGGGGTGCCGCTCTGCGGCTGAGATCAGACCCCTTGAACCTGAAACCTGTAATGAGGTCGTAGGGAAAGTACATGAGGTTACAAGCAGCGTTTTTCCTTCATGCCACTGTGCCACTCTGGTGCAACTTTCCCTTTTTGAGTCACAATACATTTGCAACGGATTGTTCGTTTTCAGACAGCATAAATTCCCATCTGTATTGCCTCTGAACCTCAGTAAGACGAAATAAAAAAAGGAAAAGAACATGAATGAAACAGTGAAGATCCCTACGTTAAGAGGTATTACCCGCAAGCCCTTTGCAAGCTCAAGGAAGATCTATGTGCCGGGAAAGATACATGACATAGAGGTGGCCATGCGTGAAATCAAAGTGGATGATGCGGCCATTAACGGGCCGGGGGGCATCGGCTCAGTGGTTACTGTGTATGACACAAGTGGACCCTATTCAGATCCGGATATGGAACTGGATGTTCGGAAAGGCCTGCCACGGCTACGTGAAAAGTGGATTCTTGACAGGGGGGATGTGGAACAGCTGGATGACCTGTCATCTGAGTTTGGCAGAGATCGGCTCTACAATTCAGACCTTGACCATCTTCGTTTTCAGGAGGTGAAGAAACCGCTTCGGGCCAGACCCGGGAAAAATGTGTCCCAGCTCTATTATGCCCGGCAGGGCATTATCACTCCTGAAATGGAATATGTGGCCATCCGTGAGAACCAGCGCATAGACGAGTTGGAGGAAGAACTGTCCCAGCATCCCGGCCACAGTTTTGGGGCCAATACGCCTGAGGGCCCAATTACACCGGAGTTTGTCCGGGACGAAATAGCCCGCGGCCGTGCTGTACTGCCATGCAATATCAATCATCCTGAATGTGAACCCATGATCATCGGTCGTAACTTTCTGGTGAAAATCAATGCCAATATCGGTAACTCCTCCCTCAGCTCTTCCATTGAAGAAGAAGTGGAGAAAATGGTTTGGGCAACCCGCTGGGGAGCAGACACCGTGATGGATCTTTCAACCGGTAGGAACATCCATGAAACAAGGGAATGGATACTTCGCAACTCCCCTGTGCCTATCGGTACAGTTCCCATCTACCAGGCACTTGAAAAGGTGGATGGGAAAGCGGAAGAACTGACCTGGGAGATGTTTCGGGATACTCTGGTTGAACAGTGCGAACAGGGAGTCAGTTATTTCACAATTCATGCCGGACTCCGGCTTCACCATGTGCCCATGACCGCAAAACGTACCACAGGAATAGTCAGTCGTGGTGGTAGTATCATGGCAAAATGGTGTCTGGCGCACCATCAGGAGAGTTTTCTGTACACCCATTTTGAAGAGACCTGTGAACTGCTGAAGCAGTATGATGTCGGATTTTCTCTGGGTGATGGTCTGCGTCCAGGCTGTCTGCAGGATGCCAATGATACAGCGCAATTTGGTGAGTTGGAAACATTGGGTGAGCTTACAAAAATTGCCTGGCAGCATGATGTGCCAACCTTTATTGAAGGGCCAGGGCATGTACCCATGCACATGATCAAAGAAAATATGGACCGCCAGCTTGAGGCCTGCGGCGAGGCGCCATTTTATACACTCGGACCACTGGTCACCGATATTGCTCCCGGATACGATCACATAACCAGCGCCATCGGCGCGGCCATGATCGGCTGGTACGGAACAGCCATGCTCTGCTATGTTACGCCCAAGGAGCACCTGGGGTTACCGGACCGGGGAGATGTGCGGGAAGGAGTTGTCACGTATAAGCTTGCTGCCCACGCAGCAGATCTTGCCAAGGGACATCCGGGGGCCCAGTATCGGGATAATGCCCTGTCACGGGCCCGTTTTGAGTTTCGCTGGCAGGATCACTTCAATCTCTCACTGGATCCGGAAAAAGCGGTGGAGTTTCATGATAAGACCCTGCCCCATTCCAATGCAAAAGTATCCCATTTCTGCTCCATGTGTGGCCCGAAGTTCTGTTCCATGAAAATATCCCATGAGGTGCGGGCTTACGCAAAGGATCTTGAAGAAAAGGGAGAGGATTCAGTCGCTGCAGGGATGAAGGAAAAGGCTGAGGAGTTCACCCGTTCCGGCTGTGAGATTTATCAGAAGTCCTGATTGAAAAGGGGAAAACAGTCAGTGGCCTGAGGAAGATTCAGTATGCTGTGGGGTGTCGATAGGTAGTAGAATCAAGCGTTGATCCTGCTGCCTATCATCCAGAGAAGTTGCAGGCTGAGCAGGGCATAAAGGCCGGCGGCGACATCATCCATCATGATACCGAAGCCACCATGAATGTGCTGGTCAAACCAGGAGCAGGGAAAGGGCTTTATGATATCAAAGAGGCGGAAGAGGAGGAAGCCGAGAATCCATGCCGCGGGGTGCTGTGGCACTGCAATAAGGGTGATGAACATTCCCACAAATTCATCAATGACAATGGGGCTGGCATCGGCCTGATCAAGGATCTTTTCGGCAGATCCCGCCAGGATACAGCCCATCACGAAAATAACAGCCACCAGCCCAAGGTAAGATGGCAGCGGCAGGTTCCGCATGAAAAACCAGGGCAGAAATGCCGCCAGGGACCCCCAGGTACCCGGGCATTTCGGTATACTGCCACTGTGGAAACCAGTGGCCAGAAACATAATGATCTTATCCATTGCTGTTTTTCCGGATTGACTTATTCGTCGAAGGCAGGTTCACTGCCGTCACATGCACCTGTCCGCTTTGAGTCCACTGTAAATGTGGTCTTCATGGAGGTGACTCCACCCATCATTTCCTGGATCATGGGACTGTCGGAAAGATCTATGATGATCTCCATACTCATGTTTAGGGTGCTTGCTGTGGAGTGGATTGTTCCCTTTTGCACCCTTGCTATTCCATCCTCGACACAGTGCATCTCAAAGTAGAGAGTACCTGAGCGATGTTCCTCTTTGATGATCTTGCAGTTGGGATCACTTTTGATATCATTATAGACGAGTTTTTCTCCGTCCAGTTCCTTGTTGACGCAGGCAATATCCACTGTGGGAGGAGTGCTTCCAGCGGGAGTCTGCTCGGTGGCGGTTGTTTCCCAGCGTCCCATTTCCATGGTGGCTGTATTACCGGAAGTGGTGCTCAGGACTGTGGCGATGGTCCCTGCAAGGGCGAGGGTAATAAGCTTTTGTGATACTGTTTTCATGGAAACTCCATTCTGTTTATCGGTGTTGCTGCACTACTGCAGCTATCCTTATTATTTGCTTCTGGAGACGGTATGATACACCTGAGCCAGTGGAATCTGATGCTCTTCTGCCACACGCCTGCAGGCCTCATACTCCGGATAAATTGTGGCACCCACAGGGGTTAGGACTTTTTTAGCCACAATCTTCCCCCAGGGGGTGTCAACCATCACGTTTTTTCGGGCAAGGGTCATCCGTTCTTCTTTCCTGAAGCGCAGGCCGATGGATGTTGTTTCCGAAAGGATAATATTTTTAAGATCAAGGCTGTGAATAGGATCACTTATGACGCGCAACAGCTGACCGGGCCGTCCCTTCTTCATGATCAGCGGGCTCAGTGAGACATCGAGAGCTCCTTTTGCAAAGAGGAGGTCGCAGAGATAGGGGAAGCCCTCACTGTTCCAGTCATCAAGGTTTGTTTCGATAATCTCCACCACATTACTTTCACTGCCGGTTGCGTTGGTTCCGAGAATCAGCCTGAGAAGGTTGGGCTGTTTGTTGGACAGTTCATGCTGTCCTGCACCGTATCCGGTTCTGCTGATAGTTATTGCGGGCATGGGACCAAAAGAGTCGGCAAGTCCTGTTGCCAGTGCAGCTCCAGTTGGGGTGACCAGCTCTTTTGTCTGCTGAACACCGTATACAGGGGTGTCCTTGAGGAGTTCACAGACGGCGGGCGCGGGCAGGGGAAGATGGCCGTGGGCACACTCCACAAACCCCTGTCCCATGGGGAGCGGTGAGCAGATAATGTGTTCAACACCCAGTTCTTTCAGTCCGATCAGGCTGCCGGTAATATCGATGATGGTGTCAACGGCGCCCACTTCATGAAAGTGGACCTTATCCACAGGAATATTATGCACTGTTGCTTCAGCATCTGCCAGGCGGGAAAATATTGCAATGGATTTTTCTATGATATCGGAAGGAAGAGTGGATCCTTCAAGAAGATTAATGATATCGCAAAGGTGTCTGAACTGCTGGTTTGCAGGAGATTGAACTCTCAACTGTTTGCAGCCAATGCCTGACCGTAACTCATCTGTTGACGTAAGAGTGAAATCAATCCCTCCTATTTTGGCGAGTTCGGTGAGGAGATGCTCTTCTGAAAGCCCGGCATTGAGCAGTGCCCCAAGGAGCATGTCGCCACTGATCCCGGAGAAGCAGTCCAAGTAGGCGATGGTGACAGGGAAGTTCATCGGATGATTACCGCCCGGAACTGAATTGTTGTCCTTTTTCAAGGGATTGACCGCAGAGGTAGGCTGCCACTGTCATTCGCTTTTTTCCCTCCGGCTGGATCTCACGTACAAGCAGGGCACCATCACCTGTGGCCAGGAGCAGGCCCTCGCGGTTTACGTCAATGATTGTGCCAGGCTCCTGGTCAAAGCCTGTATTGTACAATTCCGGAGCAAAGAAACGAAAACGTTTTCCGTCCAGAAAACTGTAAGCAGTGGGCCATGGATCCATGCCGCGGATAAGGCAGTGTATCTGCCAGGCGGATCTGTTCCAGTTGATGGCTCCATCCTCTTTTTTGAGGGGCGGTGCCTCGGTGGCCAGGCTGTGATTCTGTTCAACGGGGGGGAGATTGTCCTGTCGCAGCAGGTCAAGGGCGCGGAGCAGGGCTGTTGAGCCAAGGGCGGAGAGTTTGGTAAAGAGGCTGCCCGCTGGGTCATCCTCTTCAACAGGAATTGCAGCCGGCAGTAGCATGGAACCAGTGTCCATCCCGACATCCATCTCCATGATGGTTACCCCGGCCTCTTTGTCGCCCTCCAGGATGGCCCACTGAATGGGGGCTGCTCCACGGTGGCGCGGCAGTAACGAGCCGTGAATGTTAATGCAGCCAAGTGGCGGCAGATCAAGAATGGAGGGGGGCAGGATACGTCCGTAGGCGGCAACAATGATCAGATCCGGTTCAAAGGAACGCAGCTCATCTGCAAATTCAGCAGTTTTTATTTTTGTCGGCTGGAGAACAGGAATAGAGGCAGCTTGAGCGGTGACTTTGACGGGTGGCGGACTGACTTTTTTGCCGCGTCCCCTGGGACGGTCAGGCTGGGTGACTACGGCGACCACCTGATCCGGTCCTTCAATCAACCCCTGCAGGGCAGGAACGGAGAAATCCGGGGTGCCCATGAAGATAATCCGAAAATGTTTTTGAGTGTCTGCCATGGATTGTCCTGTTTATGCCTGTGTAACCAGCATTTTTTTGACTTTTTTCTTATAAAGGGCGCGTTTCAAGGTGCTGAGATGGTCAATGAACAGCACACCGTGGAGGTGGTCAATTTCATGCTGTAGCACAACCGCGAATCGATCTTCGACCGTCAGCTCTTGTTTTTCACCCTTGATATCCTGATAAGAGACGGTGATTTTCTGACTTCTCTTCACCGCAGCAGTGAGGTCAAGTACAGAGAGGCAACCTTCCTCATCAACCTGAGTGCCCTCTTTTTCTACAATTTCAGGGTTGACCAGTATCATGGACTCCTCGCTGTCTTCATCCTGGGCGGCATTGACAACAATAAGTTGAACTGATTCCCCGATTTGAGGGGCTGCCAGTCCAACACCGGGAGCGTCATACATGGTTTCAATCATATCAGTGGCTAGGTCTTCGAGGCGAGCGTCAAAAGCTGTTATCTTTTCTGCCTTTTTTCGCAGCACCGGATCTGGAAATTTATGAATTGTACGCAGACTCATGGTAAGGGTAATTTTTGAAATATATTAAAAATGATGGCGTCATCAAAAATGAATGTAGTAAAAAAACGAAAACCATACCACAGGGCAGGCCTTTCCGCATCAATGTTGTGTTTACATAAGATATGCGCTATTGTTCTAATCGTCAATATTAACCATAAAAATGATATATCGTACAATTCAAATAAGCCATGATTATTATATTTATTGTAGCACTCATCCTGAGCTACCTGGTTGGGGCCATTCCTTTCGGTCTTCTTTTCAGTCGTGCGGTTGGTAAAGATGTGCGTCGGGAGGGAAGTGGAAATATCGGGGCAACCAATGTCAATCGGGTACTCGGTAAAAAACTCGGGGTGCTGACCCTGTTTTGTGACATCGCAAAGGGTTTTTTCCCGGTTTATCTGATATCTGTCTTCCTGCCGGAAGTGCCGGAGCGCGTTTTTTTTATTTCCCTCTGCGGTCTTGCCACTGTTGTGGGGCATATGTTTCCAGTTTATCTCAGGTTCAAGGGAGGCAAGGGAGTAGCTACGGCGCTGGGCGTTTTTCTCTTTTTCTCCCCATTCTCCATCCTTGTTGCTCTTTTCGTCTTTATTGCAGTTGTTGTGCTGAGCGGTTTTGTCTCTGCAGGGTCTCTTGCTGTGTCGGCACTGATTCCCCTTTTGTTCTGGTATTTTGGAGTTGAGGATTCAATCATTGTCATCACCGGAGTTATTGCCGGGTTAATCTGGGTCAAACACAGCTCTAATATCGGCCGCCTTCTGCGGGGAGAGGAGAAGAGCTGGAAAACCGGAAAGTCAGCATGACGAAATCCGACTGGGAGGAAATTTTTGAAGCTAAGGAACTTTTAGGGCTTGGAGACCGGGCAACGCTGGGTGAGATAAAACGCAGTTATCGCAGCAGATGCAAGTCCAATCATCCCGATATTGTGGGGGATGACAGAGCCAAAGGCGATCTGATGCGCAAACTCACCAGGGCCTATGATGTTCTTATGAAACACTATGATCAGTTTAAGATTCCTCTGGTTCCCCTGGATGGGGAAGCGCTGGAACCGGAAGACTGGTGGATGGACAGGTTTGGCCAGGACCCTCTCTGGGGAAAGAAATAGCGGGATGTTTTACCGAAAGGGAATTTTTTTCTACTTTTTTTCAGATGGATACCTATTTTCTGTAGTCTTTCTGCTGCCTGCAGACCCTGTCAAAAAGGGTACAGTATTCCTGTATTAGTTGTTTGCGGTTTGCCGGTTTGAGTTTGAAATATATGGGGCTGAGCATGAGAACTCTGATTGCTTCCTGACGGGTCATTTGCCTCCAGCCTCCTCTGGCGGGTCGCTTTGTTTGGGATCTGACTACCTTGGAAAATCGCCTCTTCGCCCGATCTCTGCGTCACAGAAAAATGCTCACAAACGTTTACTACGCTGTTTTTTTACTTTTCCTGCTCCTTGACTTCAACCGAAAATGCTAATTTTTCAAGACATTCTTCTCTGTTATTCTTGTCAGTTTTCTATTTATCTCAATAGTAACCAAATATCAACATTTTATTGTGTGTCATCCGGTTTTTTTCTGCGCTCGCAACATCTTACTCAACCCCCAGGAAATCAGACAGGATAAGTGACAAAAATTCTTGACAGGATTTGCGTAGTGTGGCTAGTGTTTAGGCACTCTAAGGATATCGGGAACTATTCTGCAACAAAAAGAGGGGAAGCGCGTAGTTATGTCAAAGGACAAAACAGTTGAGCAAGCCCGTTTTATAGCCAGTGTCGGACGTAAACTGAAGGATCATATTTTCTCAATCCAGTCAGGGCTTCATGACGGGCGGGCATCGTGTCAGGGGGAGGAGCTTTCCATGGCCCAGGTGCAGGTTTTGATGACGTTGCAGAGCGGCGGCGAAAGTACCATCTCTCACTTGGCAAGACAGTTGAAGGTTTCTCCGCCATCAGCCTCAAGTATGGTGGACCGGCTTGAAAATAAGGGCTTGCTGTATCGTGAACGAAGCACCATGGATAGAAGAAAGGTGGTGGTTCGTCTTTCAGAAGAGGCTGCTGCAAAAGCTGAGCGAATGGAAACTGCGGTTCTGGCTGCATTTCTTGATCTGGTGGAAAAGGTAGGGCCTGAGACGGCCCGAAAGTGGTGTGAAGTTCTTGAGCGGGTGGAGCAGGTATTAGCAAAACAGGAATGAGTGAATGACCATGAGTGAACAAGAGAAGGCCAGTATGCGCAGCACTGTAATTATTCGGGTTGTCGCCTGTAGTATAATTTTGTTACTTGGATTTGGTGGGTTTAAATTTTTAAAGGGTAGAAAAAAGGCACCTGTTCATACTCCCCTAGTGGAGAGGTCCCTGAAGGTTGAGGCCGTTGCGGTTTCCTTTGTTGATGTACCGGTACAGATTGAGGCGTATGGTGAGCTTCGTTCCATTCGTATGGTGGAAATTGCAGCCGAAGTCGCAGGGTCTGTGGTTGAGATTCATCCCAGATTGAAAACCGGTTCCATTATTCAAAAGGGGGAGCTGCTGTTTGCAATAGACGACAGGGATTATCGTACTGAGTACGAGTCGAATAAAACCCGTCTGGCCATTCTAGAACGTGACAAAGAAATTACCACAAAAGAACTTAACCGGGTTCGAACCTTATTTGAAAAGAACAGGGTGGGGACTCGAGCTGGAGTTGAAAAGGCCGAACAGGCAGCAAACAATACTGCAGACAAGCTGGCTCAGGTGCAGCAGGCAATGATTCGCGCTCAGATCAAACTGGAACGTTGCCGGG
>JAJRQL010000202.1 GCA_024280265.1 Deltaproteobacteria bacterium | reverse complement strand
TGACGGGCCACCTTAACTCCGCCCCCGGCAGCGACTATGGCGGCTGCGGTGCTGATATTAAAGGTCTTGAAGGTGTCCATGCCAGTGCCGCAGTTGTCGACTATACCTTCCGGGTCTGCAAGGGTTACCTTTTCTGTGTCCAGCTCATATATTGCCTGCCAGCCACCAGCCACCTCGTCCGCAGTTTCTCCCTTGGCCGTCAATGCCGCTAGAAAAGCTCCCTGCTGCATGTCCGATACTTCATTGTTGAGGACCATGTGGAAGGCATCGTATGCCTCAGTTTTTGACAGTTCTTTCCTTGCAATTAATCGGGTGATAATCCGCCCGAATAGTCTGTTTTTTTCCATCTTCAACGCACTCCCCTCGTCAGGATCTTTTGGATTTATTTGTATAGGTTGCCGGGTCTTTCTTCATAGGATCAGGAAGCGTGTAATTACGCGAGGTCATTATGAAAGAGACTGGCAACACGCGGATACGGGAAAAAACAAAAGAGATGAAAGCCCCCGTATCCATACAGCGGTGCAGAACCCCTCTGACAGTTGCGAGGCTGCAATGCTTCTAAGATACAGAGAACTCCAGTGGTAGGCTCTGAATGTGGATTAAAGGAAATCCATTTATGTGCAGGCAGGCTTTCTGACTTACGAATTGACCTGCATCAGCAACGGCCTTCCCAGGGGGCAGCCCCCAGTGACCTGCCCGGAAAAACCGGGCTCAGCACTCAATTAAATTATTGAGTTGCGGTTGCGGCAGACTTCGAATACAGCAATGACTGGTTTGTGACGGATTCGCACCGTCTTTCCTTTTTATATTCGGGAGGCACCTGCAGGGTCTTTATATACTGCGTCTCTGTTTTTTTATCAACTATTGTACCGTAGCGTTGTAGTCTTACTTAGCCATCTACAATTTCAGGTTTTTACGAGTTTGTCAGCTTTGAAAGAAAGGTACGTATTCTGTGTCCATACCGGTAAGAGATTCAGGCAAGATTCAATAGGTCGCCACAGGCGAAAATGATCTTCTACTGACATGGAAAATTTTGCCCGCAAGGCTAAGAACTTTTTCTGTCCGGCCTTCCCATAGCTCTGGTGGAAGGTTTTTTTTGATGTTGCTGCTTTTGTGGGAATATTATAGTGTTGTTGTTATGAATCATATGGGAATGGGAATGGGAATGGGAATAGCTTGTGCTTTCAGCCATCTTTTCTGCCGGAAGTTGTGGTGCATTAAGGCCACAAAAAGCTATCTGGTGCCTGTCCAGAGATGGCCCTTTTGTCCTAACCCTTTGTTGCTTTAACAGTTTTCTTACTCAAGTAATAACAACGTTGAAATAAGCTGGGTATGTTGTCTTTGGAATATCAGATATATGCCTGCGGTAAAATTTCTTCTGCACCGTGATTTAGAAGAAAAAATCTCATTTCTGGATGGACACTATCTGGCAGTGCTCGAATTATTATCACCTGAAGCCTGCACTTCAGAAAACAAAAAAATGTATTTATCCTCTTATATAAACATGTTGTGGTCTGTTCATTGGAGCCGGCATGCACTTTTATAGACAGTCCATGAGTCAAGCCATTAACAATGGATAAACAATCTGTTCTCCGTTCATTTCTTACTGCCATCAAAGAGGGGTTATCTTCTTCCGACATCATCATCGATGATGATACGAGAAGACGTGGCCTTCTCAATGTCATCTCTCTGGTAGGTATCTTCTTTTTATTCCTACTCGGTTCTCTCGCTCTCTGGCAGGGAGTACAGTCACTGGCAGCAGTGGATTTTATGGCGGCTGCTCTCCTGGGAGGATTTGTCTACCTTCTCAGAAATAAGAAGTATCTGAGTATCTGTATTTATTGTAATGTTGGACTTATGTTTATCCTGTTCCTGTACCTTCTGGCCACTGGAGGAGTTGCAGGTAACGCCTTTGTCTGGTGTTACACCTTCCCCCTTATCAGCTTCTTCATGCTTGGTGCCAGAAAGGGTTTACTGGTTTCGACGATTCATTCTTTCTTCTGCCTTGCAGTTCTTCTTCTTGATCTCAACACGTCTGTCACTGCCGGCCTGTATACAAAAGATTTTGCATTTCGTTTTCTCTCTTCTTATATTGTTGTCATTCTTCTGGTATTCGCCTATGAACTCTATCGGGAAAGATCACAGAAGACACTTGTCAGATTAAATGACCATCTTGAACAACAGGTCAACTCACGAACGGCAGAACTCCGTAAGGAAATACACGAAAAAACTCGAGCCAGGGCAACAGCAGTATTGGCAAAAGAAGAGTGGGAGCGTACATTCAACGCGGTTCCAGATGAAATAATAATCTTGAACCCTGTAAATCTGATCATTCGCGCCAACACAGCAGCCTGCAGGTCCCTGAAAATCCCACTCACAGAACTTATTGGCACCTACTGCTACAAGTCCATTCACAAACTGGAGAGCCCGCCTGCATACTGTCCCCACTCAAAGATTCTTGAAAGTAAAGAGCCCTTCCATTTTGAATATTTTGACGATGACAGACAACGCTACTTTTCTGTTACTGCGTCCCCACTGCACGACAGCAAGGGCGCGTTTGTCGGGTCTGTACGGGTAGCCCGTGATATTACTGAGCAAAAAAAAGCTCAGAGTGAGAGAGATAATGCCAGAGAACAACTGCGTAAGGCAGAAAAGATGGAAGCTATCGGACTTATGGCTGGTGGGGTAGCCCATGATCTTAATAATATCTTATCCGGTGTGGTCAGTTATCCCGAAATTCTTCTACTTGAATTAACGGAGAACGATCCACTTTATGAGCCGTTAAAGGCCATTCAGGATTCCGGTAAACGTGCTGCAGCCGTTGTCGCAGACCTGTTAACCGTTGCCAGAGGAGTTGCCACTGTTTGCGAGGTGTGTTCGTTAAATACCATTGTCGAAGAATTCATTAATTCTCCGGAATTTAAAAACGCACAGTCTTTCGCCCCTCAGGTGGATGTCGCGTTGGAGTTGGCCCCTGAGCTGTGGAACATAAAATGCTCTCCTGTACACATTCAAAAAATTCTACTTAATCTGGTCATTAATGGAATTGAAGCAATTGGCTCATCGGGATATGTAAGTGTCTCCACTGAAAACATGGTGATTGGTGCTAAAAAGACAACAGATTTACCACACCCCGGTGAATATGTGGTTCTCAGGGTTATGGACACCGGAAAGGGAATTCCTGCCGGTGATCATGAAAAAATATTTGACCCCTTTTATACAAAGAAGGTTATGGGTCGAAGCGGCACAGGACTGGGGCTGGCAGTTGTCTGGAACATAGTCAGGGATCACGGAGCCGTAATTTGTGTCAACAGTGACAAAAACGGAACTGCTTTTACCCTCTATTTTCCGGCAACGTCAGAAAAAACAGCTCAACTGAAAACTGCTGTAGAATTTTCAACTCTGCGTGGAGATGGCTCGATTTTAATTGTTGATGACGATTTGACACAACGTAAAATTGCCTCACAAATGCTTAATAAGCTCGGCTATTCGACAGTTTCCGTTTCTAGTGGCGAGGAAGCTATTACCTTCTTTATGAACAACTCTGTTGATCTTGTGCTGCTTGATATGCTGATGGGAGTTGGGATAAACGGGCTCCAGACGTATAAAAAAATCATTGCTCTTTCACCAGGTCAAAAAGCCGTTATCGCAAGTGGTTTCTCAGCAAGTAAAGATGTCGAAGAAGCCATTGCACTCGGTGCTGCATGTTTCCTTAAAAAGCCCTATTCGATCGAACAGCTGGGAAGTGCTGTTAAGTCTGCACTCTCCTGATTCTGCTGTGCCATAACAATAAATCTTCAGGCCACCGGAAATCCCTGTTTCTTTTTTTTATGGCGTCGTAAAAACTCTTTACCTTCCTCGTTCCTTCACATTTTCAATTATTACGACGTACTCCAGTACGCCGAAACAATAGAAAATGTTTGCGCCTCGGATGTGAAGTTTTTCGAAGTCTACGCTTATCTGCCTATCCATCTACAATTTCAGGTTTTCATGAGCGTATATTTTTTATCATCTCCCTTAAAACAATTGACTTCTCTCAGCCCGCTTTGTACTCTTTTTTATCTGTCGTTTCGATCACCCTGTTACAATTACTGGAATCGCGAGAACAGCCTGCTCTCAGTCCGGAAAAAGTAAACGATGTTTGTGCACCATACCCATAGTTCGTACCGGAGGGAGAATGAAAGTCCGTGAAGTTGGTTCCGAGCTCCAGCCCAAAACCATTGCCCTGTTGCGCCAGGCTTTTCCGGGGAGCAGTCATGAGGTTTGTCTTGTGGAGAAGTTGCGTGGCAACGGGCGTAATATTCACGAGTGGGCTTGTATCCATACCGGCAAGGTGATCGCCCACATTGTTTTCACGAATGCTTACAATGGCAAAGAAGTTTGCGGTCTGCACCTGGCACCTCTGGCAGTGAAGCCGGAGTTTCAGAGGCAGGGCGTGGGCTCCGAGTTGCTGCGTTTTGCCTTGCGCCAGGAGGCTGTGAGAAGCAGCACTCTGTTTGTTCTGGGGGACCTGCAGTTTTACAGGAAGTTTGGTTTTGAATCCTGCCTGCTGCCGCTGTGTCCATTTGCCAGGGGCAATAAACATTTTTTAAGTATTCGAAACGATGGTGCCGAGGAATTCGTTGTCGCCTATGAACCTGAATTTGCCAGGGTGGATTAATGGGGACGGATGTGCTGGTTATCCATCATGAACCGGAGCGATATTTTGAAAGTCTCGGTGGCAGGTTTCCAGGGGTTGTTTTTCATAGTGCCCGTGATGATCAGGATGTTGCTGAGAAGATGGCAACAGTCAGGCCCCAGATAATATTCAGCTTTCGCTGTGACAGCATCTCTTCTGCAGCACAGAGTGCTGCGGTGCGTGATACCTGTGTTCAGTGGGTGCAGGTCGCAGGGGCCGGCTATGACCACCTTGGTAAGCTGGATGAATCGTTGTGTATGGTGACAAACTGTGCCGGAGTGTTGAGTAGATATCAGGCTGAAACTGTTATTGGGGCAATGATTAATCTTAACTTTGGATTCTTTCGTTATCAACAGCAGCAACAGGAAAGGCTGTACCGCAAGCTGCCATGGCGCTCCCTTGAAGGGCAGACTCTTCTTCTCGTTGGACTGGGGAATATCGGGCGTGCTGTGGCCAGGAATGCCCGCTATTTTGGGATGCAGGTGACGGCTGTACGTTCCAGAGTTCAGGACAGTCCTGATGTGGATAGGGTTTGTACGCCGGATCAGCTCCCCAAAGTCCTCCCTCAGGCAGATTTTGTATCCCTTCATCTGCCTTACAGTGAGAAAACCCACCATTTTTTCGATGCTGCAATGTTTGCAAAAATGAAAGAGAGGGCCTTTTTTATCAACACTGCCCGTGGTGATATTGTGGATGAGGATGCTCTTATTACGGCCCTTGGCAGGGGCGATATCCGGGGCGCCTATCTTGATGTTTTTGGTGAGGAACCTCTGTCGCAGGAAAGTCTACTGTGGCAGCTCGATAATGTCATCATGAGCCCCCATTACTGCGATTCGGTGGAAGACTGGCATGAACGTTTTGCTGGTTTTTTTGCTGACAATCTGCAGCGCTGGCTGGCAGGGGATGCGTTGCGAAATCGTATTCGATAGTGTGGAGGAGCTTGGTGCACATCAGTAGTGTCCGGTAAGGATTTTGCATGTTAAATAAAGCAGTTATTTTTCAAAATAGACACACTTTTTCCTTGACAAAGT
>JAJRQL010000201.1 GCA_024280265.1 Deltaproteobacteria bacterium | reverse complement strand
TGAGCACCCTGTCCTGTTACAATGCCTCTAAACCATTAACGGAGGAGGTATATATGGCTAAAAACACAGTTCAATTCCAACAAGGTTTCAGTTTGCAGGAATTTATTTCTCAATATGGATCCGAAGGGCAATGTCATCAGGTACTTTTCCAGTGGCGATGGCCAGATGGATTCAAATGTCCAAAGTGTGATCACGTTCGCTACTGTTCTCTGAAATCAACAAAACTCTTGCCGTGCAACAGATGCCGTTCTCAGATATCTGTCACAGCTGGAACCATATTTGATTCAACCAAATTGCCACTGACAACTTGGTTTCTTGTAATCTATCTCGTCACTCAGTCAAAAGTCAGTGTTTCTGCCTTGAGCATGAAAAGAACTCTCGGGGTTTCCTACAACACAGCCCTCTTGATGAAACACAAAATACAACAGGTTATGAAAGAACGTGATGATAGCAAACCTATAGCATCTTCTGTTATCCAGCTTGACGATGCATACTGGGGAGGAAAAAAGCGTGATGGCCGTAGAGGACGAGGTACTACAGGCAAACTCCCTTTTGTTGCTGCTGTATCCACTGATGACCAAGGCCATCCAATTGAAATGCGTTTCAGTCAAGTGAGATCCTTTTCCAAGGATGCCATTATAGAATGAGCAACTCAACACCTTTGCATAGGTGATGAAGTTGTCTCGGATGATCTTAATTGCTTTAATGGCCTCGATGAAGCAGGTTTCGACCATAGGGTAATAATCACTGAAGGTGACCCCGAGAGTGTTAAGATAGCAGAATTTAAATAGATCAACACGGTTATTGGAAATGTGAAAAGATCTCTGCATGGTACTTTTCACGCAATCAGCAAAAAACATTTCTCTCGTTACCTCGCAGAATTTTATTATCGTTTTAACCGCAGATTTGATCTGCGCCAGTTGCTACCACGGTTTTCTTATATTGCCCTCAGGACTCCGCCCATCCCACAGTGGCTCCTGAAAGTGGCTGAGCTTTGTGGGTAATCAGATTCTTTTTAATACCAGCACAAAGAATGTCTTGACAAAACCTCTCAGGACAAGCATATTTACCGGCATTGCCGAAGTGGCGGAATTGGTAGACGCGCTAGGTTCAGGGTCTAGTGGGCGTATGCTCGTGGGAGTTCGACTCTCCCCTTCGGCACCACTTAATTTTCAAGGCTTTATCCCGGTAATAGCGGGACAAAGCCTTTTTTTGTGCCTTGATACTTTTCATCTTCTCTTGCTATCTTTCGCTGTTTCATGCTATCTTTTTCTAAAAAAGTGGAACAAAAGTGGAACAAAAAATTTGGTCCGTAATCAATGGCACGCTTCTTAAAACGAAAAACAAAAAACGGTTGGAGCTATACGGCAACCGTTCGCATTAAAGGGCACCCTTCCGTCAGTCGTACATTTGACACCAAGGGTGAAGCATCCGCCTGGGCTGCAAAAACCTCTGAAAAAATAAAAGCTCAGAAATATAACGATCCCCGCCTGGCCCTTCAAATAACCCTTCAGCAGGCCCTCACCAAGTACCTCGGAACTATCTCCAGTAAAAAAGCACTCAACACTCACATGCGAGAGAAAGTTGCGGCAAAACGATTACTGGAAAAAATCGGTTCGGAAATCGCTCTCGGTTCCATCTCCCCTGCCATTGCCGCCAAATACAGAGACGCCAGGTTGCAAGAAGTTTCCGCCTATCCTGTCCGTGCCGAACTTGCCCTGCTCTCCCACTTATTCACCAAAGCCAAAAAAGAATGGGGAATACCGGTCGACAATCCCGTTGCTGAAATTGAACGCCCTGCACCACCCAGAGGAAGAACCCGTTTTTTGACCGATGAAGAAGCTTCCAAATTACTTGATGCCAGCCGTAAAGCAAGAAATAAAAACTTTTACTATTACGTCCTAACGTTGCTCCACACGGGCATGCGGGCATCTGAAGCAGCGGGATTGTACTGGAATCAAGTCAATCTGAAAGAAAGAGTGATTTTTCTGCCGGACACAAAAAATAAAGACACCAGGTGGGTTCCCCTGACCAAGGAACTCACAAAGGAACTTTCAAACCTGAAGAAAATCAGCAAAGGGAAGGATGAAAACCTGGTTTTTTTGAAGGACAATCAGTTAAAAACGGATCGTGCCAAGGCAAGGCCAGGAATAAAATTCAGGGAAGCATTTAATGCGGCGAAAAAAAGAGCCGGCCTGCCGGACATCCACATGCACGATCTCCGGCACACTGCTGCCAGTCATTTGATAATGTCAGGAGTTGATATTCGTACCCTGGCCGATATCTTAGGGCACAGGACATTACAGATGGTACAGCGCTATACGCATCTGCTCCATGACCATAAACTTACAGCCATCGACAAAATAGGTTCACTGGGCCGGGGTAAGGAGTAAACCAGCCAAGTCTCAAGAATCAATTAAGAACGTGCCGCACACAAAGGGGAAACCATCCAATGCTATCCTACAACGATTTGAGACCGAAAAATGATTTCAAAAAGCGGGACTACGAGCTGGTCTTTCCCCACATGAGCACGGAAGAGAAAAAACGAACCATGGTCAACCTGCTGGAGCTCAAAAAAGGGTTGGATAACTCCATTGCTCCCCGCAGGACGGATGAAAATTTAATCTTCGCCAGTTGGAACATTAAAGAATTTGGCCACACCACCCAGCGATTACCCGAATCTTACTTTTATATTGCGGAAATTATATCCTATTTCGACCTGATTGCTGTTCAGGAACTCAAATCTTCGCTGCACGACCTGAACATACTCCGCCGTCTACTGGGGAAAGATTGGAGCTACCTGGTCAATGATATCACGGAAGGCGGTGCCGGCAATTCGGAACGAAGCTGTTATATCTTCAACAAGTCACGGGTACAGTTTGCAGGCCTTGCTGGGGAAATCGTTCTGTGGGATGATCTGACCAGAAACTCGGAACTGAAGCAACTCAAACGAACACCCTATATCACGGGGTTCACCGCAGGCTGGAAAACGTTTGCCCTTATCAATCTCCACCTGCATCCCGGTGAAGGAAAAAATGACCTGGCCATGCGAAAGCGGGAGGTTTCGTTATTTCTCAAGGCCATGGCAAAAAAACGCAAAGATCATAGCCTGTGGAGTGAGAATATTATCCTGGTTGGTGATTTTAATTTCTACAGGGGCGCAGACAAGGATGATTCCACGATAGAAACAATCAGAGAGGCCGGTTACCGTGAAGTCGAAAGCCTGATCGGTATCAACACAAATGTTTCCCGCACAAACGCCTATGACAGGATGTTTCTTACCAAAAATGAAAATTTTCTGCTTGGCCAAAGCCTGTCCGGGCAGGAAAACGGCGGCGTTTTTGATCCGTTCAGGCATGTTTTCACAAAGGGGAAGGAAGCGACCTATGCCCAATACTTGAAAAAGCATTATACCGGCCAAAAAGACATGAATGATCCGGCAAACCAGCGAAAATATTTCAACCATCCATGGAGAAAGAACCAACTCTCCGACCATTTTCCCATCTGGTGCGAATTGATTATTGATTCGTCCCCGGTCTTTTTAGAACGCAGCCTGCAAAGCTATTCCTGACCTTAATTCTTTTTAATTTGCCGCATCAACAAGTTTTTTTCCTGCTTTGAATTTGACAACATTCTTGGCCGGGATCTGCATGGTTTTTCCGGTCTGGGGATTGCGTCCTTCACGGGCAGCCCGTTTGGTAACGGAAAATGTTCCAAAGCCAATCAGGATAACCTTGTCTCCTCCTGATACAGCATCGATAATTGCTCCGAGCACACTTTTTAAGGCCTGGTCGGCTACAGCCTTGCTCATGTTGCACTCTTTTGCCACTTTTTCTATCAGCTCACTCTTGTTCATCTCTTCTCCTTGTTCTTATGTAAAATGATTGAATCCAGGAAAGGTATCCTTTGCTGAGATAGTAGAACTCCTTGAGTATTGCAAGGTTATTTCGAATCTTTCACCTGATCGGCCTTCATGAACTCGTCGATTTCCCGGGGAGTATAGTAGCGGAAGCGTATCCGCTTGCTCAGCTTGGCAGTATAATCGGAAAAGGCAATGATAATCTCCCGCCCCTCGGCCATCAGCTCTTCGCCTTCTTCGTGTGAAATCCCGTCCATTTCACCAAGCCTTGCCTTGAAATTGGCATAGGCCATGTCAAATTGGCGGAGAATATTGAACATGGTTGATCCTAGTGGCGAATTGACTTTCAGTACCCTGGCCCCTCGTTCTTTGGCCATGCTGATCTTTTTTTCCTGAATCTCCTGCCACGAAGGCTTTTTTCTCTCCTGATTTTTCTCGATTGCGTCCGTCATTTTTTCTCCCGTGTTGTTTTATGCGGAAATTATTTTTGCATTTCTCTTGATCCTATACCTGCGCCACAGGTCCAGGAGATAAACCGAACCGTATGGAATAACAGCAGCCACCACCATAAGAATGGAGCTTTCCGTGGCCACCGGCATCAGGTGCGGTTTAATCTCAAAGAACCCACTATATATTTTCTCTGCCCTTGACCCGAATTGCAGGGCAAGCTTCCAGATATTTTCCGGGGTACTGAGTCGGTAGAGCACGAGATACAGCACATAAAGGAGAAAAGCCTTGAGCAGCAGCGACATGGCCCGGCCCATAAGCAGGGAGTTGATTGCCTTTCTGGTGATATTGCCCACATAATAGCGGCTGATATAACAGCACATGCCGGTGTTGACGATAAGGACAAGATAGGGAATGGATCCAAATAGAAGATGGCCCATAAAATCCAGTTTATGAAAGACAAAGGGGAAGAGATAAAAATGAAAGACTGGAAACAAGATAATCAAAGCAAAACCCTCATGGAAGCCACTCTTGACTCCGATCTTAAAAAAATCCAGGGTATGCTCCAGAGTGAGGAACTCTCCAGGTATGTCCTGTCCCTTAGACTCGATCACATAAAACTGCTGTACCTCGGATATGGCGTTGAGTAGATTCCTCGGTCTGTAGATCCTACCGGAATCAGTGGTGATGATCTGGGCATTGGTATCGCTTTGCCCCCTGTTCTCCCAATCCTGTGCC
>JAJRQL010000200.1 GCA_024280265.1 Deltaproteobacteria bacterium | reverse complement strand
TGCTAAGCGAGCAATAACCCTCTTCATATGGTTAGGTTTGCTGGTTTGCACTTTATCCAGGCGCAGCTATTTAACTGAACGATTAAATTTCGAGACCGGAATCTCAAAAAATGGACTTTTCGGTCAGTCACTAATTAGAGCGATGTGCAACCAGCTGGCAATCGTTCCTGTTTGTAGTAGAGGTACTTTTGAATATTGAATCAACATTTGGACCAGGGGTTTCCAGGGAAGTACAGGCACAGCTCATCACCGATGACCTGGTGGAGGGGCTGACTGAGATAGGGTCTTTTTTCATGCCAGGAGGAGTTGTTCCTGCTCCCGTTGATTACGTTGATGACAGTCGCAACAGTTTGCCGTTGCAGGGGAATGTCTTGCTGGTGGAGATTGCCAGTCCACAGATTTTCGAATGCGATGAAAGGCTCTTTATCCGTCTCAGTGGTGCTATTGTCGAAGGCTTTGCAAGACCCAGGGAGTTTAGCTTTTTTCTGTCTCACACCTACGGCCGGGCCAAGGTTTTTCCTGGAAGAAATAATCTTCAGACCTTTGAACTCAGTGAGTTCCTGCGCTTGGAGTATCCGGATATTCCTCTGGTACTCACAGACACCCTTTTCAGTCTTCATTTTCTTGATTTCAGCATGGGAGGGGACCCCAAAACTACGTTTAACGGCGGCGGTTGCCTCATTTTGGGAGAAGAGTTGAATTAGTGTTTTATTCCATGAAAACTGTAGGCCGCCTTGAAAAATCAGAATTTTTGTTCAAAGTCAAGGCATGCTCAAAATTTTACCGCAGGCATATATGTGATATTCCGAGGATAAGATTTTGAGCATAACGCAGAGATTGGGGAGAAAAACAATTTGTCAAGGTAGCCTGTAATAAAAAAAACAGGTAATCGAGGTGTTAGACTCCGAGAAACCGTGAGAGCTCCTTGGGATCAGAGATTTAGAGTTTCCACCAGGACACCTACGACCTTCAAGAGGGTACAGAAAAGAGTCCAGCGACCCTAAAAAGTTTTCAGAAGTGTCGTGTTAGAGATCCGGTCCCATTGTGTTATCCCAGCAAGGCGGCTTTTACAAATTCCCTGTTCATTCTTGCAATATTTGCAATGGAAACCCTCTTAGGGCAGACAGCCTCACATTCTCGTTCGTTGGTACAGTTACCAAACCCTTCCTTATCCATTGTGGTAACCATGGCCATGGCTCGTTCTTTACGTTCTGGCTGGCCTTGAGGTAAGAGAGAAAGTTGTGAAATTTTGGCACCGGTGAAAAGCATTGCTGCTCCGTTAGGACAGCTGGCAACACAGGCCCCGCAACCAATACATGCTGCGGCATCCATAGCTGACTCAGCAGTTGCGGAGGGTATGGGGATGGCATTCCCATCAGGGGTACCGCCGGTGTTCACTGACACATAGCCACCCGCCTGAATAATTCTGTCCAGGGCAGAACGATCTGTAATAAGATCTTTGTGAATGGGGAAGGCCCGAGAGCGGAAAGGCTCTATGACCAGGATGTCACCATCGTTGAAATGGCGCATATGCAGCTGACAGAGGGTAGTTTCTGGTTCAGGACCATGAGCTATACCGTTAATAACCGCTCCGCACATTCCACAGATACCTTCACGACAGTCGTGGTCAAAGGCCACCGGATCAAGTCCTCGGCCTGTAAGATTTTCATTGAGGACGTCAAGCATTTCCAGGAACGACATGCCGGTGGATATGTTCTCGAGAGAGTATTTCTCAAAGTCGCCCTTTGATTTACTGTCTTTCTGACGCCAGATCTCTAAGGTGAGGTCAATGCTCTTTGTACTCATGATTGTGTCTCTAGGTAGTATGACTGCGAAAAATACAGACAAAATATTACCAGTCAGCTACTGATTTATTTATAACTGCGCTGGCTGGGGGTTACATTCTCAAAAGTCAGTTTTTCCCGGTGCAGGTGTGGTCTGGCACCTTTGCCCTGATATTCCCATACAGCGACATGGCTGAAGTTGGCATCGTCACGTTTTGCTTCATTTTCGTCAGTCTGGCTCTCTTCACGTAAATGGCAGCCGCAGGATTCTTCACGATCCAGGGCATCCAGGATCATTATCTCAGCAAATTCCAGAAAATCGGCAAGGCGGCCAGCACGTTCCAGTGACTGGTTCAGCTCATCACCTGTACCGGGAATATACACTCTGCTCCAGAATTTTTCCTGGATTTGAGGCAGGAGTGACAATGCCTTCTCGAGTCCTTCCTGGTTCCTTGCCATTCCGCAGTAATCCCAGAGCAGCAGACCAAGTTCTTTATGGATTTCATCCACTGAGAGTTTTCCCTCAGGTCCCCCTTCGCTGCTGTTCAGGAGTGCCTTTATACGATCCTTAACCCCACAGGTTGCATCAGAAAATGCAGGCTCGTCGCCACTTACTTCTTCCAGAGATGTTGAGCCGATGTAATTGGCAATGGAAGTTCCAATAATAAAATATCCATCGGCAAGACCCTGCATAAGTGCACTGGCTCCAAGGCGATTAGCACCATGATCGGAGAAATTACATTCACCAATGGCAAAAAGACCGGGAATGGTTGTCATGAGGTTGTAATCCACCCATAATCCACCCATGGTATAGTGAACAGCAGGATAGATCATCATGGGTTCATATAACGGGTTGGAGTCTGTTATTTTTTCGTACATCTGGAAGAGGTTGCCATATTTTTTGAGGATGGTTTCTTTTCCGTCACGGTGGATAGCATCGGCGAAATCCAGATAAACAGCCAGATTGGTTGTTCCAACACCTTTTCCAGCATCACACTGTTCTTTTGCATTTCTTGACGCCACATCACGGGGTACAAGGTTGCCAAAACTTGGATATTTACTCTCCAGATAGTAATCACGTTCCTCTTCAGGAATGGAGGCAGGTTTCCTGGTATCTCCAGGAGTAGCCGGAACCCAGACCCGACCGTCATTTCGGAGGCTTTCGCTCATGAGAGTGAGCTTTGATTGAAAACTTCCGTGTACCGGGATGCAGGTGGGGTGAATCTGCACAAAGCAGGGATTCGCAAAACCTGCACCCTTCTTGTGGGCACGCCAGGCAGCTGTGACATTTGAGGCCATGGCGTTTGTGGAAAGAAAGTAAGCATTACCATATCCTCCGGTTGCAAGAATAATAGCATCAGCCGCGTGGGTTTCAAGTTTACCGGTAATGACGTTGCGGGTTACAATCCCACGTGCCTTTCCATCCACAAGAACCAGTTCCATCATCTCCTGGCGGCTGTGTATGGAAACATTTCCAGCCTTTATCTGGCGGGAGAGAGCGGAGTAGGCTCCGAGCAGGAGCTGTTGTCCTGTCTGCCCTCTTGCGTAAAATGTTCTTGAGACCTGAGCACCGCCAAAAGATCTATTTGCCAGAGTACCACCATATTCCCTGGCAAAAGGAACACCTTGGGCCACACACTGATCAATGATATTGTTGCTTACTTGAGCCAGCCTGTAGACATTTGCTTCACGAGATCTGAAGTCGCCACCCTTGATAGTGTCATAGAAAAGTCGTTGAACAGAGTCACCGTCATTTTGGTAATTTTTAGCGGCATTTATACCGCCCTGCGCCGCAATGGAGTGAGCACGCCTCGGTGAGTCCTGTATACAGAAGGTACTGACCTCGTACCCCTGTTCCGCCAGAGTAGCCGATGCAGATGCACCCGCGAGCCCTGTACCCACAACAATGATTTTATGTTTGCGGCGGTTAGCCGGGTTGACAAGTTTGGAGGAAAAACGATGTTTATCCCACTTTTCGGCCAAGGGGCCTTCGGGGACATTGGGTTTGAGTTCCATGGATTTACCTGTTTACTGATTATTGTCCTGTCCCGAATAGAAAAAGAAGGGGAATGGAGCCAAATATGAGAAGAAAGAAAATGGGCATAAGATAGCTTAAGCGTTGGATAAAGCTGTTGTATCTCGGGTGATTGATTCCAAATGTCTGAAGCATTGACCAGAAACCATGGCTGAGGTGAATGGCCAGACCTATAAATGAGACAATGTAAAATATCGATACAAAAAACGAACTGAACAGGTTTACAATGGTTTCTCCGATTGTTTTATGATTTCCAAAGGAAACTACATAGGTGTGGAGTAGAACAAAGAGCAGGATAGTAAGTCCGCTGTATATCATTGTGGCAGAGGCTTGAGAGTTCTTGACGGCTCGTCTTTGAACCTTATATCCCTGACTTCTTGCTCTACGATTTTGCAGAAAAAGGAGTGCCCCCGTGACAATATGTATTATAAAAACAAGAAGCAGCCCTTTACTGAACATGGATACGATGAGAGGATGGCTGTGGAGCATGTCGGCATATGCCTGAAAAAGAGCAACAGAGGAGAAGAGGGTTGCATTACCGGCAGCATGACTGCAGAGGAATAGGATCAGGAGGAAACCGCTGCAGGCCATGATCAATTTTTTGCCTATGGATGATTGTATGAAACGTATAAACCACATAAAATTTAAAGCCCTTTAGTAGAAGGTGCAGGATGCAATTATTAGTAACGCAAATTCATAAATGAAGTGATAATAAAATAATTGGCAGGAAATGAGTAGCTCTTAATTTGGGTTGTACGATATTTTTACAACTGCTATGGTTGATCGCGTTGTAAAAACTCTTCACTTCCTTCGTTGTTTTACATTTTCAATTATTACGACGTACTCCAGTACGTCGTAATAATATAAAATATTTGCTCCTCGGATGTGAAGTTTTTCGAAGTCTACGCTTATCTACTTAGCCATCTACAATTTCAGATTTTTACGAGATTGTTATGGTTGCTCAGAAAATAATTGTGATGCACCGAATTGTTGTAATGAAAAAGGTTTATTGAATGACTTGCAAAGGACTTATATTTGATCTGGACGGCACTCTGCTTGATACCCTTGAAGATCTGGCAGAGGCTGCAAATAGCACCCTTGATTATTATGGGTTTTCACCGCATCCTGTGGATGCATATCGTTATTTTGTTGGTGAGGGGCTGAGAACCTTGATGCAGCGGATCGTACCTGGAGGTGCTGCCACCGAGGAGCAGCTTCGGCAATATATGAAAAAATTTGCTGAAATTTACAACCTTACCTGGAACAGGAAAACGGCCCCTTATAATGGTATTGTCGAAATGTTGTCAGAGCTGACGGCAGCAGGCCTGCCCCTGGCTGTCTTGTCCAACAAACCTCATGAGTTCACCGTACTCTGCGTTGAGACCTTTTTTCTGAAACAGCATTTCCGTTATGTATTTGGACAACGAGATTTTGTTGCCAAAAAACCAGACCCAGCCGGAGCTGTGGACATAGCAGAGAAAATGGGAGTGGCTGTGGGCGACATTCTTTATGTAGGTGATACTGCAACAGATATGAAGACCGGGAACAGAGCTGGTATGAAAACCATTGGAGTTGAATGGGGGTTTCGGAAACGAGCCGAACTGGAAGAACATGGTGCCTGGAAAATTGTTGCAACCCCCGGGGAGGTGGTAAGTTATGCCATTTGATCCATCTGTTTTGACACCTGTGCTGCAAATTGCAGCCCCGCCGCTATTGGGTGCCTTTATCGGTTATCTCACCAATAAAGTGGCGATCAAAATGCTGTTTCGGCCCCTTACCGCCAAGCGTATCTTTGGCGTCAGGATACCCATGACACCTGGTGTTATCCCCTCTAAGCGTGGAGATCTTGCTGTAAATATAGGGGAAATGGTTGGTAGTCATCTTCTTACCAGTGATGAAATCAGTAAGGCTCTGGAGAAGGAGAGTTTTCAGAAAACTCTCTATGATCTTATTGAGGGCAGGGGGGAGAGACTGCTGCAGAAAGACCTTGGTCCGGTAAGTGAAATTGTGCCTGAAAAATATCAGAGCTATTATCAGGTTGCTGTTCAGGCTGTTGCTGATCAGTCACAGAAGGCCATCCACTCTTTTATTGCCTCAGATTCCTTTAGTACCATCCTGGAATCATCTATTGAAGAACAGTTTGACCGGCTTCTTGCGACTGAGCTTCAGGCCTTTCTGCCTGGATCGGATCGCGAAAACGCGTATGCTTTTTTGGAAACAAGCCTTGGACGTATGCTTGCAAGTCCAGCCATGGAAGAGTGGGTGGAGGCTTTTGTGCAGCAAAAGGTGTATGGCGCGTTGCAGCAGGAGAAGAGTCTCCAGGATATTCTTCCTGCTTCCATGCAGGAACTCATCATTAATACAATAGAAGGCCAGACCCCGTTACTGCTTTCAAAACTTGCAGCCATCATTGCTGAACCTGAAATCAGGGACCGTATTGTAACAGGAGTTCGCATGGGAGTGGATTCTTTTGTTGCTGGAATGGGTCCCATGGCTGCCCTTGCCAGTGGTTTTCTGACCCCCGAAGTGGTTGAAGCAAAAGTACGGGAATACCTGGTTGAAAAAGAAGAAGACATTGTGAAATGGCTTCAGAATGAAGAGGTGCAGAGCCGGGTTGCGCGAACACTGCGTGATCGTGCAACGGACATGCTTGGCACTCCTCTTGTGAACATGGTGGGAGATGACCCTGACAATATGGTCGAGGGATTTTGCAGAAATCTCAGTCAGCAGCTCACGTCTCTTCTCAAAGAACCTGAAACCACCAGTGCTTTTTCCTCCATGATCAGGGACAATGTGGAAACCCATATTGATGGAGGACGGCTGCCATTGGGTGAAATTCTCTTTGATCTCCTGGGAACCGAAGGGGTTTCCCGTGGCAGGAGGTGGCTGAAAAAAGAGGTTTTTGGCATGTTGACCGCAGAGAAGACCAGGAAAACATTGAATATTATGATTGTCAGTATGTTGAATAAACTGCTGAGTCATCGGGTGGGGAAGTTGTCACGTCTCCTTCCGGCAGGTGTTCGCGAAGGGGTTTATCAATCCCTGCGCCGCGTGTCTTCAACCATGCTGGCTGCTGAAGTTCCCGGCCTGGTTGATTCGCTGAATATTCAGAAAATAGTCAAAGATAAGGTGAATTCTCTGGACCTGATGCGTCTTGAGCGCCTTCTTCTATCCATCATGGAGGAACAGTTTAAGTATATTAATCTCTTTGGGGCGCTGTTGGGATTTTGCATTGGTTGCCTGAACCTTCTGTTCCTGAATGCTTTTTGAATTACGCAAAAGGGGTGGGGTTTTGTTACCAACCCAGCTAATTTCTTTTTATATTAGTGTGTTGC
Source organism: Deltaproteobacteria bacterium (assembly GCA_024280265.1). Lineage (GTDB taxonomy): Bacteria > Desulfobacterota > Desulfobulbia > Desulfobulbales > Desulfocapsaceae > Desulfocapsa. Next base: position 2,354 of record JAJRQL010000200.1, on the reverse strand, counting down.
AGTTATTAATGCTGCCTATAAGAAATTTGTTGAGGTAAGCCTGGGACTGATGTTTTTTTTAGTGGTGTTTCACCTATGCTGAGCCCAAGAAACTGTAGCATCTTCATATTGTTTCACTCCCATATAATTTCGTAGTCTCGTACCTCGCGTATCTTTTTTTTATTGCAGGAATTATGGAGCAAGACACTAAAAATAAGTCTGTAAGTAGAAAAAATATCAAAATACCTTTAAAATGTACAATGTCTGAGATACAGGATCGAGTCCAATTAAGACCTTCGTGGAAGGATCGTATTGGTGAAGAGTTTGAGAAAGAGTATATGCAGAATCTTCGTCAGTTTCTGATTCGGGAAAAACGATCTGGAAAGGTTATTTATCCTGAAGGTGATAAAATCTTCAATGCGATGAATCTGATATCTTTTGATAAGGTGAAGGTTGTTGTTGTTGGTCAGGATCCATATCATGGCCCGGGCCAGGCCCATGGCCTCTGTTTTTCTGTGAAACCCGGAGTGCCCCCACCACCTTCTCTGAAAAACATTTTCAAAGAGCTCCATGATGATTTACAGATCCCTGTGAGTAGTCATGGTTATCTCAAAAGCTGGGCATTGCAGGGAGTATTACTGTTAAACAGTGTCCTCACTGTTGAGAAAAACAGGGCAGCATCCCATCAGGGAAAGGGGTGGGAGCAGTTTACTGATGCCATTATTACAAAACTCAACAATGAGCATTCTGGTCTGGTTTTCCTGCTCTGGGGAAGTTATGCCCAGAAGAAAGGTCGGATTATCAATAAGGAAAGACACCTTGTACTGCAGTCACCGCACCCCTCTCCTCTGTCAGCTCATCGTGGCTTTTTTGGTAATGGTCATTTCTCAAAAACGAACATTTACCTGACTGGGCAATCAAGGAACGAGATCAACTGGAACTTACCTCCGCTGTAAACAGGCTGTAAACTGTTTTCTCAGTATTGTGAAGCTGTGGAGAGTAATTCGGTTTTTTTGTATTTTACTTTGGAAATATGTAAGATACTATGAAGAACCAGATTTTTTCACTTCTGTGATTATATGGAGAGGCCGTCATGAAAACTGAAAGAAGTTCCAGAACTGGTTGCGGCCTTGCTGTTGTCTTCCTTGTTCTGATAAGTGTCGGCTCCTCCTGGTACTACATGAAGAAAGAGGATGAAAAGACGACCGGCAATGAGATTTCTTGGGCTCGCGCAGCTGAACTCTGCAAAAGCAGGTATGAGGCGTCTGCTCCTGCAGGAAAGATTAAAGCTCCCAATTGCAAGAAACGAACTGAAGATCATGAGTTTTTCTATTTTTCTTGGAAAAAACCGTTGGCAATTTTTGTTCAGGATGCAAAGGGAAAAGTGGTGAAAACCTCGGCAGAATGCCAGGTCTCAAAAAAGAGTGGTAAAATTGTGTATATGACCTTGGGCAGGGAAGTGCTTGTGAAAAAATCACCGAAACGATAGAAGAATGAGTTAATTTGTTTTCAGGCGTTGCTGTGCCTGTTCCAGTATTTCTGTCAGGCTGATAACCTTTGGCTTAGGCGCTTCAAAAATAGTTTTCTGTTCGGCGGGTGAGAAGTTCTTTCCTATCCAGTCCTGTATCGCAAAAGATTCAAACCAGCAATCGAGTACTTTACCACAAGGTAAGCCTTTGTTTGATGTTCTGCAGTACTCAAATGTGAGAAAGTGGCCAAGCATTTTGCAATATCCTTCCTGACTGTCGTACTGTTCTTTCATGAGTATCTTTTCCCGTAGTTTTTGAAAATGGATTTGGTACTTCTCCTTTCATGGCAATATACTATTCCCCTTATCTTTTGGCGACCTTTGACCCTGTTGAGAAATGAAGATGACGAATAAATTATTAACACCACTTGAAATATATAAGGTTCTTGAACAGAATAACTGCAGGCGTTGCCAGTTGCCCAGTTGTCTCGCATTTGCAGCGGCAGTGATTGGCGGCCAGAGAAGACTTGAGGATTGTCCATCACTGTCTACATGCTTGATTACCCGACTCGCTGTTAACCTGGAGAAAAGAACAGACATTGAGCCGGGAAAAGCTGAGTTTATGGCGAAACTTCTAAAGAAAATCCGGATTTTGGATTTTCGGCAAGTTGCTGCAGAACGTGGCGGGAATGTAAATGAGGCAGGGGAGATCCTGAGTATTTATTCCCTTGGTAAAGTTTTTCAGGTTGATAAGGATGGCGTGGTACGTTCTCAGTGTCATATAATGCCATGGGTGGAGGCACCATTACTGTCTTATCTCTGTTATCCGCAACACAGGCAGATTACCGGAAAATGGATCTCTTTCCGGGAAATCAGGGGGGGGATCGACTGGCGGGGGTTGTTCAGG
>JAJRQL010000199.1 GCA_024280265.1 Deltaproteobacteria bacterium | reverse complement strand
CTCGGAGTCTCATACCTGATGGTGTCGTAGCCACCTGCAATTTCAGGTTTTTACGAGCTTGTTATACCTGTTTTTTTATTGCAGGAATCATGGAGTGAGACACTAAGTTGTCTTTTGTCTCTTTTTCTTTTCATTTTATTGGAAAACTGTGTAGTGTAAGGCATCAAGCCTCCTTACAATAAACATTTTCAGGTACGTAATATAGATTATGACAAGAGAAGAACTGCAGCAGAAAATTGTTGCAATATTAGTGGATGAGTTTGAGTTTGAGGATCCGGGTCTGGAGGATAATCTCCGGGATGATCATGGTTTTGACAGCATTGATGCCATTGAGCTGCTGGCAAAGATAGAGGAAATGCTTGGATTTCAGATATCACGGAAAGAAAAGGAACAGGCCATGAGCATCCGAACCATAAGCGATATCCTGGATTACATTGAAACCATTCAAGCTGCCCACAGAAACTGAGTTGCAGAGTCCATGACCAGACGAGTCGTAATCACAGGCTGTTCAGCCATCACCCCCATCGGCTACGGCAAAGAAGACATTATCGAGAGTCTTCGTGTGGGACGGTCCGGTGTGAAACCCCTGCGTGACGACGGGCTGCTCACCGAGCACATTCATTCCAGAGTTTTTGGCACAGTTGATTACTCCATTGATTACGGATTTCCCAGAAAAGATACCAAGACCATGGGACCTGTCGCCTATTATGCCTGCCAGGTGGCACGGGATGTGCTGCGGCAGTCCGGGCTTGATCAGGATTTTATCACTTCCGGCCGCCTAGGGGTTTCATTCAGCTCCACCCATGGCAGTCCCACAGTACAGCGGAATATTTACAAGACATTCTTCAGCGAGGACAAATCAAAATTTTCGTCCATTGGGGCCGTGGATTATCTGAAATCCATGGTACATACCACGGCGGTGAATATCACTAGAATGTTCGGGATAACCGGGCGCGTTGTCGCTTCCTCCACTGCCTGTACCACCTCCAGCCAGTCCATTGGGTTTGCTTATGAAATGGTGAAGTTCGGGATGCAGGATGCCATGCTTGCCGGGGGGGCTGATGAGTATGATACAACCACTGTGGCGGTGTTTGATAACCTGCTGGCCTGCTCGGTCGATTATAACGATACTCCGCACTGTACCCCCCGTCCTTTTGATGTGAATCGGGATGGTCTGGTGGTGGGTGAGGGTGGGGCTGCCGTACTGCTTGAAGAGTATGAACATGCAAAGACCCGTGGTGCTGTTATTCTTGGCGAGGTGATAGGCTTTGCCTGTAATAATAATGGGGGGGATCTTATTCTGCCCAACCTGGATGGCATAACTGCCACTCTGCGCCTGGCTCTTGCTGATGCCAATATTGCACCTGAATCAGTTGATTTTATTTCTGCCCATGCTACGGCGACAAAGATGGGTGATGTAATTGAGTCACAGGCCATAGATGCCGTTTATGGCAGCGGGCAGAATAAACCATGGGTTACAGGGCTTAAAAGTTATATGGGGCACACCATGGGAACCTGTGGTGCCATTGAGCTTATCCTGAGTCTCTACATGATGGAACAGGGATTCCTTGCACCTACCCTGAACCTGGATAACGTGGATGAGCGTTGCGCCATGTTGCGCCATGTATATGAGCTGCAAGACAACGAGACCCGCACTGCGGCTATTCAGAATTTTGCCTTTGGCGGTGTGAACACCTGTCTGCTCGTAAGTGATGGAAGAGAATAGGAGGCAACTGTTTTGGCGACCCTGATAAACTGGGCTGTAACCTTTCTCTGCTGGGTCTATTTTATATTCGCCTTCCTGCTCTTCTTCTCCTGGTTTTATATCTTCGCATTTTGCCTCTCCCGCAACCGGGAGCGCAGTTTTCAGTATCTCAATTATCAGTTTTTCAGGGGGTTTCTTGGCCTGCTTCGTATTTTGGCACCTGCTCAGCAGTGGCGTGTTGATCAGGGTATCACCAAAATACGAGGTTCCATTATTGTTTGTAACCACAGGTCCTATCTGGATTCTCTTATTCTGCTTTCCCTGCTGCCCCGCAGTAAGACGATACCGAAACCCATCTTTTTCACGGCACCGGTGTTTGGCTGGCTGATCTCGGTATCTGGTTATCTCCCTGCCACCACCGCCGGGGAAAATGGAGCTCGAATGATAGAGCATCTCGAAAATATGGGGGAGTTTTTTGAAGATGGGGGTAATCTCTTTGTCTTTCCAGAGGGTACCCGGAACAGGGGGACAGATCTGGGAGTTTTTTACAAAGGTGTTTTTAAGATTGCCAGGATGCATCACCGTCCCATAGAGGTTCTCGGGCTTTCTAATACCGATAAACTGTTTACGCCGGGAAAATTTGTCTTTGAGGCCCGAAAAGAGAATATCATTGAGATGGTCAAACTGGGCAGTGTCAGTTCTGCTGTGGGTAACGGACGGGTGTCTGTTGCAGATCTTGAAAAAGACGTGCGACAGATTTTTCGGAAGAGCAGCATGATTGCCGGGATATCGTCTTGAGGGTCCTGTTGATCTCCATGCCCGATGTGGTGCCTGTTCTGGTGCATGAAGCTGCCGTGCATATTCCAAACCTCGGTATTGCCAGTGTCGGAGGGAATATTGATTCACACCATGACGTCTTTCTGGTGGATCTTATTCGTAAGCGGCGTGGGGTCAAAAAATATCTGACAAAGATCATGGCCAAAATAGTGCCGGATCTGGTGGGCCTGTCTGCCATGGCCTGGCAGTATGACACCTGTATTAAAATTGCCCATCTCCTCAAAGAGGTGCAACCACAGGTAAAGATAGTCATCGGCGGTTATCATGCAACGCTTATGGCTGATGAGATCGCTGAATCACCTGAGTCGCAATGGATTGATTTTATTGTGAGGGGTGAGGGCGAAGAGGTCTGTCGCCGCCTTGTAAATGCCTTGGATGGCACGGATATCCTTGCCGATATTCCGTCGCTTTCCCACAGGGAAGGAGAGAGCTTTGTCCATAATTCGTTGGGACAGAACCTTGATCTTGCTACCCTGAAGCCTCCTATCCGTGACAAGCGAAGACTGACCTGGGGCTACCATCTCATGAATGCCGGTATTGAAACCCTGGAGACTTCACGTGGTTGCACCCGGTCATGTAATTTCTGCAGTATGAAGAATATGTACGGTCGCACCTTCAGAACCTATCCCATCAGCCGGGTTCTTTATGATATCGATGATATTTATTATAAACGAAAGGTGCGTGCTATTTTCATAACTGATGATAATATGGTGCTGAATCCATCCCGGGTGATGGAACTCTGCGATGCAATCATAGCCAGAGGGTATAAAAAGCTGAGACTTTTTGTTCAGGCAGACTGCGTCACTATATCACAACATGAGGATATGGTAGAAAAAATGGCTGCAGCCGGCTTCTGTTCGGTTTTTTTAGGGATTGAGAATGGCTCAGAAAGGAACCTCAGTACTGCCGGCAAGGGAGATATTGTCTCTGCATCGAAGAGGGCCGTAGAGCTGTGCCATAAGCATGGTATCATGGTGATAGGCGGTTTGATTTTCGGTTTTCCCGATGATGACGCGGAGTCGATTCGGGAAAATTATGAGTTTTTTAAGGAGATTGGCGCCGACGCAGCCTATTGCCAGATTATCACGCCCTATCCAAAAACCGGAATGCGTGATCAACTTCTGGCCCGGAATCTTGTCACCAATAAGACTGATTACAGGAAGTACAATGGGCTCTGGGCAAATGTCCGGACGGATTTTCTTGATTCGAATGAGCTGCAGTACCAGTTCTGGTACCAGCGCCAGGTGGTGCTGGGCTGGTGGGCGCCACCTGAATCAGTGCGCAGGCAGGGACGGTTGTGGGTCTGGGTCTGGCGATTTATGTTTAAGCCCTTCCTCAGGATTCACTATAGGCGGGTGATGGAAAAATATGGTTGGCAGGGTAGATTTCAGCGCGAGATTGAACGCCTGGAGAGAATGAATACCTTTGCTGATCTTGACGATTACTGATAAACGAATGAGATGCAGTTATATAATCTGGAATTTACTGAAGAAGAGATAAAGAATGCCGTGGCTGATGGTCGGTTGTTGTCCATGGAAATCGAGTTCAGCAGGATCTGTAACTTCCGCTGTTCCTATTGCTATGTGCCCGAGAAAAAAGAGTGCAGAGGAGAACTTTCAAAAGATGATCTGAAGGATGTGATTCTCCAGGCCAGAGAAATGGGTGCTCGGAAGATTATTATTCTTGGAGGAGAGCCGAGCATCTATCCCCATCTCCCGGAAATGCTGAGATTTCTGACAGAACATGGTTTTGAAGTGGAGATGTTCACCAATGGAACAGGTGTGGATAAACAGCTTGCCGGTCTGATGGCAGAACTGCAGGTTCGAGTTGTGTTGAAGCTGAATTCTCGTAAAAGAGAGGTGCAGGACCGTCTTGCGGGGAGGACTGGAGCCTACGACATTATCCAGACAGCCTTTGGTCATTTAAAGGCTGCTGGTTACCCCTCCGATGACCTGTTTTTTGCGCTGTCCACGGTTATCTGTCAGCCAAATTTTGATGAGCTTGTGGATCTGTGGAAGTGGATTCGGGATCAGAAAATGGAGCCCTATTTCGAAGTGATAACGCCTCAGGCAAATGCCATAGAAAACAGTTACCTCTCCGTTGATTCCGGGAAGCTTAAAGGTCTTTTTTCCCGTCTCTCCCAAATTGATAAGGAAAAATATGGTCGGGATTGGGAACCGCAGCCTCCACTGGTGGGGAACCGCTGTATGCGGCACCAGGTATCATGCCTGGTCACTGCCACGGGTGATGTGACTCCCTGTGTTGGGGTGACCATTCCCTTGGATAATATACGTAATAACAGCCTTGCCCATATCCTGAAAAACAGTGAGGTTGTTAATAATCTCAAAAATTACCGGGAGATGATCAAAGGTGAATGCAGAGACTGCGACAGGGCTGAAGAGTGTTATGGCTGCCGTGGTGCGGCCTATCAGCTCACCGGCGATTATCTCGCATCCGACCCCACCTGCTGGCGGAATCAGAAGGCTGCTGTGAGTGATTGTGAATGAAAGCTGAGCATGAAAATGTCCTGATAATCGGTTCCGGTATAGGTGGGCTGAGCATCGCCATAATTCTCGCCGGACTGGGCTATGAGGTTACGGTTCTCGAAAAAAACCGAGCTCCTGGCGGATTGTTGCGGAGCTACACCCGGGACGGAATAGAGTGTGCTGTGGGGGTACATTATCTTGGTTCCCTAGACAAAGGCCAGGTTCTCAGGAAATTCTTTGATTATCTGGGCGTGACTGATGATATTGCTGTGTCTCGAATGGGTGAAAACGGCATCATTGATCGCTACCTCTTTGATTCCCCTGCTACCCATCCTGCCCATTTTGACATGCCCCCTGGCTTTGATGCCTATGAGGCCAATCTGTTGCAGGCCTTCCCTGCTGAAGCTGAAAGTATTGACCGGATTGTGACTGACCTGCGAAAGAGTGCAGATGTGTTGCATGGTCTGGATATTCTTCATGCAAAGGGAGGCGACTTCTCACTTCTGGATCAGAGCCTGCCCTATGGTGAATTTCTTGATGAACTGGGCTGTTCTCCCGGTCTTCGCAGCGTGTTGGCGCTTGCCTCATCCTGGATTGGCGTACCTGTTTCTGACTGTCCCGGCTATTATCATAATATGGCTCTCGCCTCATATCTTTCATCTTCCTGGCGTCTTAAGCAGAGTGGCACTGCCATGGTAGATGTCTTGGTCAATCGGCTTGAAAAGATTGGTGGCAGGATCATTTGTGGTGCGGAAATAGATAAGATTGAGGTGGATGCAAGGGTCGTGAAGGGTCTGCATTTATGCTCCGGTGAATATTTGGGTGGATCAATGGTGGTTGGGGCTGTGCATCCGGGAGTTGTTCTGCAGATGCTGCCGGATGGTGCGGTAAAACCATCCTATCATAACCGAATTCGCAAGTTGCAGAACACCCATTCCGTTTTGTCTGTACACGTCCGTGTTGATGCGAAAGTCCACCCGGAGATTCCCCATAATATCTTTAAGGTGGAGACAGATGAGAAGGGGAATATTCCTGATCTGAAGTATTATCAGCTTCGCAGCAGTGAACGGGACAACTATTCCCTCCTTTCAATACTTACCTCGGGAAGCGATGGACTCTGGCTTCCTTGGCAGGAGTCTGTCAGTGGACGACGTGGAACCGAATATGGTGACATGAAAAAAAGACATGCCGATAATCTGATCCGGGAAGCTGAAGGGATCTTTGGGCCCCTATCCGGCTTGAAGGTACTTGACAGCTATAGTCCGCTCACTCTGCGTGACTGGGTGAATACACCGGAAGGCAGTGCCTATGGGGTGCTGAGATCTTCGAGTCAGACCCTGGCCACAGCCATGCTGAATCGTACTGCGGTGAAGGGGCTTTATCTTGCCGGCCAGAATGTGCTGGCACCTGGAGTGATCGGAACAATCATGGGATCTTTTAGTACCGTGAAGCTGATTCTCGGGCCCCGGGAATTTCAGAGGCAGATCTGTTTGTGAGTGGATCTGTTATCACGGCCGTAAAAGTTGGGGCAGGAAAAAAAATTGTTTCTTCGGTGCTGCATGTACTGAAGTTTAGAGTTTCACGCACCAATCCATCATCATGATGGAAGCGGATGACTTTCGGTTAAATTGTTCTTTGACATAAAGCCACTATGGCTTTTTATCATATATTCATCGTCTGGTGGAGGATTACCCTCAATTG
>JAJRQL010000198.1 GCA_024280265.1 Deltaproteobacteria bacterium | reverse complement strand
TAACAGCAAATACCGTCGTCCGACCGACAAGCTTGCCGGTTTGGCAACAACAAGTGAGAATGAATATCAATTTCCAAGCCGCAACGTAGTACTTCCTGAGCAAGTAATACTCAAAAAAAAGGAACTGCAGGATTTAGGTTATAAAGTTAACATTTCACATCATGTCCTTTTCACTTCAGCACATATCTCCTGCGGCAAGATATCGTCCATACCTCTCTGATACAGCACAGCAATCTCTTCTTTCCCGTTACACTTCATCACAAATGGTTTTTCTAAACGCACATGACGTACATACTTTAAGTCCTCGAAATCTTCCTGAGCCATAAGCCAGTTCCAGTCAAGGCAATCCACACCTTTTTTACCTGAACATTCCGCGGTCCCCCCATCACTTTCTTCAAAAAGTGTAAGGTACGGAATACCAAGTGAGGTGATGTTCTGAAAAAAATGTGAGCCCTGTGACGGATCAGCATGAAGTTGTTCGTTCTGCAACTCAACAATTGCCCCCACACCTGAGATATCACGCCACTGCACAGGAATACCAAGCCAGGAGTCTGCTGACCCCCAGCGCCCAGGACCAATCAGAAGATAGGGGCGTTCCACAGCCTGCAGTTTTGCGTTTAAAATATTGATTTCTGATGCTATGTCCCTTGTAGCTCCAGCATCGAAGCTATTAGGCCTGACAAGGAGGATATCAGCCATAGTCTCGAAACGACCATGCCCGAGACACGATTTCGTAAAGCAAAATGCCCGGTCTATATCATAGGAACAGATCGCAACGTCCTTATGCTCACCACCAGTTACCATGGGACGCATCTGGAGAAAAAAGAATTCACTCTTGTGGATCTTTTCATCAAGCCGTACGGCAAATTCAATTTCAACTTCACAGCCCATACCGCGCCTGCCAAGATCGAGAAGCTCCTGGAGAATTTCCGTCAAAGGGTACAGTTTATGTTTTAAAATACGGGCAAATGTAACAACTTTTACACCAGCCATAGCAGAATCACGAATCCGGTTCTCTTCAGGGATAAAGGTTGAAGAGAGCAGTTGCACCGGCTCTTCATGCTCGGCATCCTGAACCAGCCTTTTTATCAGGTTCGACCCTTCCCGCCTCAACTGATTGGAACGACGCATATCAATGGCGTAAAAATGTCTCTGGCAATTCTCCAAAATATCCTCCACAGTGGAAAATTGAACCAGTCGTTTAGGATGTGCCGGAGAAAATCTTAAGGAACGCTCTCCCTCCACAACAGTTTTTCCGATACCGATCGCTATGTGGGATATCCCTTCCTTAGCCTTCATTTTCATGACCGGGTAGTAATTATGGGACTGGGCAACTCCTGAGATGTGAGGATAATAAAAACCTTCGTACTCCTCACCGACCACCTGCTGGATAATCACCGCCATCGAATCCTCCCGCCCCTGCTCCGACACCTTGGAGAAGGCCCTTGGACTTTCAAACCAGGTGGAAGCATAAACAAGCTTTACGGCATCTTCGAGTTGCTGGCAGCGAAGGGTAAATGAGGGATGATTATTGGCCAGAAAATACGTGGAATAAAGCCCTGCATAGGGTCTAAAATGGGCATCCTCCAACAGACTTGAAGAACGAACAGAGAGGGGAAAAGTGGTTTTTGTGAGGTAAGCTTTCAGGTCTTCATGCAACCAACCGGGAAGCTCTGCTGCAAGAAATATTTCAACTATGTCATCATCATCAGCCTCTTTATCCAGTCGAAGTCTGTTTTTACGGATAAAATCATCAAATCCATCTGCAGTAACTACACAGGTCTTAGGCAGTCTCACCCGGTTTTCAGCGAGAACAGGATGTGATTGGCGTGACTGCTGCAGCTGCATCCACATAAAAGCCAGACCACGAGCCTTGCCCCCCATGGAGCCACTCCCTATCTTCACAAAATCCATCACCTCAGGATCAAAATAATCACGGGAGAACTTAACAACCACCCCCTGTTGCCGAAGTTTACGAAGAGAATGTACCTTAAAGATAAGATCGTCACGCAAATCGGCGCAGCTCTTTATGCTACTCACATAATCGCGATGCAGACGGGTTGCCAGGGCCACCTCTGCACGAGCCATAACCCAGTTGGAGAAGTGATTGCTTTCAGCATGATAGCGTAGTGACTCACAGGGGATAGTTCGAAGCTTCTGCTCAAACTCATACAGATTTGAGGCATGACCAATTGAAGTCCCGTCGGGATAGCGAAATACAAAATCTCCAAAACCGAGGTAATTGAGAAAAAAAGAATGTATCTCATCCTTTACCAGTGGCGAATCCTTATCAAGAAATACTGCTGGAATGGCCTCTGCCCGCTCCCGATTTTCAGGCTCGGAGGACAACATCAACATGGGCAGATCAGGCACTTCTTTACGTATGGTTTCCAGGAGGTACAAACCAGCAGCAGGATCCACTTTCCCTTGCCTCGGGAAACGAACATCAGATATTATTCCGAACACGTAAGGTTTGTAGGACTCATAAAGTATCATTGCCTCTTCATAATTGATGGCAGAAAGTATTTTCGGTCTGGCTCGCATACGCAGTAGACGATGCGGTTCATTGAGACTCTCGTCCAATACAGCTTGAGTCTGTCGAACCACCTCATAATAGAGCATGGGCAGGAAGAGAGACCTGTACACAGGAGAATCTTCCACCATAATAATCACCCTCACCATGGCACGGGCAGTGTCCGCATCAACATTGACATGATCCTCAAAATTCTTGATCAGTGACAAGAGCAGATCCGCCTCGCAACACCAGAGGTAAATGTTATCAATAGACTGGCAGTCTATGTTTTTGGGAAGAGGATATATTCCCCTGACGCTGTGGGAGATGAGCACAACCTGCTGGGTTGGATGAATTCTCTTGATTGCGGCACCAAGTGCAAAGGCGTCCATCCCACCCACATTCGGCATGGTGATAACCAGGTCAAAGGATTGCCTGCGCAGGATTTCTATGGCCTCCTGGCCTGAAGAGACCAGGGTGATACGCGGGGCACCACTCAAATTCCAACCCTGATACTCACTTATGATGCGTGTTGCCAGGGAACCATCCTCCTCGAGGATAAATGCATCATAAGGGCTTGAAACAAGTAAAATTTCTTTCACCTTAAAGAGCATCAGCTCATGGAAAATCTTAAAATGAGGATCAAAATCAGAAATCATCTTTCCAGATTCAAAACGCATACAGAGCTTCCCTTAATGATGTTTACAAAAAAAACAGACCAGTCTCACATAAGGAGTGTAGCATAAGGACCATCCTATTGGAAAGAAAATGGGTGGACTTATCGTATCAGAAAAATTGTTTGAGGGCATCCTTTAGCCCTCCAAAGTGACGGGTTTTGAAAGTACCTTCAAACACTCACAGATCCAGACGGTCCTGAAATGAAAGAACTTTTTTGGGACAGTTTTCCACACAGTTTGAACAACGCAGACACTCTATCGAAGGAACCTGGCCGGAAACTCCATCTTTTTTAAAACTACCAGGATACGGTGAGACAGGACATACTTTCTGACATTTCTTACACTGTGCGCAGGAATCCTCCACTGTCAGCAAGTATGTATTTTTACTTGAGGCCCCCTGCATTGACCCCATGGGACAAATGCTGCACCATATTCTTGGTTTGAAATATACCCCCAGTACAATGGCCATGCCAGTCGAGATTATCCACATTGTACGAAAGACATCACCAACAGCATGATAATCACCCCAGGCAAGGAACAGTTGGCTTGCCATAAAACTCATCATCACGGAAAACAGAACCCAACGCAACCAGCATGATTTAAATAAAGCCGGAATAGGCTTGTGCAGACTCATCTTAGCCAGAAACCGTTCATGAAAGGCCCCCATAGGACATAGCCAGCCGCAATAAAAACGACCCCTACGGCTGGACAGTACCATAAAAACAGTTATCAGGGCCAACACCGTAAAACCTAGAATCGGGTGATAATAACCCCCCACAACAACCAATGGCAAAAGCAGAGACATGGCTATCTGACTCGCCTTTCGACAACAGATTTCTTTCACATTATTACGTTTCACACAGACCTCACAATCGATTGTAATTACAAATAGATGACATTAGCATATCTTCTCAGCCGGAACGTGTCACACCGGAACTCCCCCAACTGGAGGTCAACATTAATCATTATTTTCTGTAATTAAACCCTTTCGTGAAATTGCAGAAAAATCAGCGGCACCATCATCTAATACTTTCTCACCAATACGACTTTTTCGACGAAGCTTTTCAAAAGGTATATTGGCACGGATAGGCTGCTGCTCATACAGAAACCTGTCAAGGTATCCCTTTACAATGAGGCGCCAGTCAAACTGGGATGCATTCAGGATCCAACGCCTTGATGGTCAGCAGGATTGAAGCAGTACTGTTTCTGGCAAGGGCATTATATCTAAATCATAACTTCTTGTCTCCCATTTGGGAGTAAACTGTTTTTCACTGGTGTAGGCGAAATTTCTGACATTGTGCAACGTCAGAATATCACCGTCGTATCTACCATAGGGAATTCTGGCCACATCTGCAGTCCACTTTTTATCAGCAACCGGTGTCAGACTCGACCACCAGAGGAGAAGCAGAGAAAACAAAATGGCAGCACTCAGCACCCCATGCCAGAAGGAGCGAGTCAAAAAAAACGATAACAGAAGCGAAAGAGTATACCCAGCAACAAGAATTTGTCGCAACAGAGCGGTACCTGGCCCGTCCCCATGCAGCCAGCAATACAATTATAAACGGTAAGCGAAAAAGCATCCTGCCCCGATTATGCACCAACTCCAGGGGCAGGATCCATATCTCGGTCTGGAAGATACAACGTGCTATAGAGTTTTACAATCAACTGGTGTCCGTCCAGTTTGGACATCCACCCAGTCCTGTAATACATTTGTTAATTTCACTTTTCAATACAATGATTGGTCGTTATAAAAGTGATAATTACCGGATGCGAGCTGAACCACAACCAACTCTACAGGCGAAGAGAATTAATGCTACATGCCCGGGTATCGGTAAATTCGCAGAACCTACTACAACCTACCTCTCACAACAACTACCTGGATTGCAGCCGGCTTGAGACTCAGACCCGCCAGCCTGCCGTGAACGGGATAACTCCTCGGGAGTGTTTATATTGCTCCAGGCTCCACAGAGGGCATCCGGTATAACAGGGGTGGTGATTCTTGGCTGCCTGGCCACCACGGAAATTCGGAAAATCCCTGAAGCGCAAAGCTCTTCAAAATATCTTCTGGCCTGCGGTTCATAGAGGGCAAGAAGGGGCTCTACAAAGCCATCCTCCTGAAGACGGGGAACCGTCCCCCACGAAGAAGGGTGCCTCCCAGTAACAAGCCACTGCAATGCTTCCGGAGTGATATTAGGCATATCACAGGCAAGCAGCAACCAGCAGGAATCCGGTTTCCAGCGCATGGCAGCCAGTATTCCAGTGAGTGGCCCCTGCACCCCGGGAACATCGGGGAGACGCGTCAAGGAGCCAAGGCTGCCAGGGACATCTCCCCCACCTGAAAGGACTATATCACGGGTAAGAGGCTGTAGCAGACTCACTGTATTCTCAACCCATGTTCTACCATTCACACCTGTTATCAAATGCTTGGGACGCCCCATTCTGGAACTGCGACCACCTATCAGCAAACAGGCCCGCCACGGAGCCGGAGACGCATCAAGACTCTTTGAAGTCATATCTGCAAACTCACGTTGTCGGGCAATACCGGCAGGATTCCAGCCTCACGCCCGAGCCGGAGAAAGCTCTCAATTGCAGCGAGTCCTTCGTCCCCCAACGACCGGGAAAATGCATTTACATACAGCTGAATATGACTCTGCATCACCTGCTGATCCATCTCCTGCGCGTACTGCTGAATATAGGGAAAACACTCACGGGGATGTTCAGAGGCCCAGACAATAGAATCATGGATTGCCTGATCTATTTTCATAATCACATCCTTTCCGAGGCTGCGTCGTGCTGCAATACAACCAAGTGGTATGGGATGTCCCGAGGTCTCCTCCCACCAGCCTCCCAGATCACAAAGGCAATTCAAACCCTGATCAGTATAGGTAAACCTGCTCTCATGGATAATGACCCCGGCATCCACCGTACCCGAAGAAACAGCTGTCATAATCTCATCGAATCGCATTTCGATGAGATTCAGTGCACCCGGCGCATACATCCGAAACAGAAGATTTGCTGTGGTCAGCTTTCCTGGAATTGCTATTCGTGCCTCCTCCAGCCCGGCAGCATCAAACCCTGCCCCTGACACAAGCAGAGGGCCACAACCGCGGCCCAGAGCAGATCCCGCGGAAAGAACACAGTATTCATCCAAGACATACCCGAGAGCATGAAAAGAGAGTTTGGTAATATCAAGCCTGCGTTCAAGTGCTGCTGAATTCAGGGTTTCCACATCAGCCAGTTCAGGCACACCGATACTCACCCCGGAGAGAGGAATCTTGCCATGGGTCAGGCCGTAGAAAATATATGTATCATTTGGACAGGGTGAATATCCAAGGCTCAGCGGTGCTTTCATCATTATTCAGTCATACCTTGCAAAAGAACGGCCACCGCATTTCCTGCAACTTTACAGGCCTCAGGTAATTTCCAGCGCACGATATCTCTCTGCTCCACATAATTTGATATGGCTCTCAGCTCAAGGAGGGGAAGGTGATATTCCCGGCAGACTCTTGCCACAGCCGCTCCCTCCATATTCTCACAAAGAGCCGAGTATTGCTGCCCCAACATTGAGCCTCGAGTTTCAGTGGCTGTTACTCCACATACTGTAACAAAGTTGCCACTTTTCTGGGGTATACTATGCTCCTTGAGCAAAAGCCGCGCCCTGTACAGGAGATCTGTATCAAGCCTGTAGTTCTGCCGAGACAGCAGTTTTTCATCAAGTGCCTCAATGCGGTCAGGATACGATATCCCAAAATCACCAAGGATTTCCTCTTCTGCCAGACAGACATCCAAAAGCCCGGCTCTTGCCACACCATCACAAACATAAGCGCCAGCCACACCAAAATTCAGCACTGCACGGATCTGCTCACCACCCTTCAGAGCTCGACCTTCGAAGAATTGTGTCATCCTGAGAACTGTCTCTACTGGTCCCACGCCGGTGACAAGCGATACCCAACCGTTCTGTACCCGATCCAGTTGATCAGACAGTGACTGAAGTTCAAATTCTGTTGCACAAACGACAAGGAACATGGTAGGTAGACGATTTTCAGAGATAAAAGAAACGACTTCTTCCAGTTTTGCATACCTCAAAGGTATACATTTCGGTAATCAGGGACACAGTATAAACCGTTCTGTCAAACTTGTCAGTTTGACAGAACCTTTCACAGAGTCCCTTATTCAAAACAATTTACACGCAGCCAAATCCCCATGCAACAGGAATTCGACCTTTCGACCTATAACTACGCACTACCCCCTGAGAACATTGCACAGCATCCGGCTGATGCCAGAGAAAACTCAAAACTGCTTATTCTCAACCGTAAAACCGGAAAACGAAGCCACAGCAATTTTAAAAACATAACAGAACTCCTCAATCCTGGTGATCTTCTGGTGGCCAACAATACAAGGGTTTTTCCGGCTCGCCTGTACGGACACAAGGAAAGTGGTGGCAAAATCGAGGTATTTCTACTGAGCTACCCGGTTGAGACCATAACCGGTACAACCGAGATCCGGGCTGAAGTCACAAGTCTTATTAAAAGTTCCAAACGCCCGAAACCTGGGACCACTCTCTTTCTCGGACCAGATATTTCGGCAAACGTACTCCAGCTGCTCGATGAAGGGAAGGTCAAAATCGAACTGCGTTATGCCAGAGACAGATCTCTGGCAGAGCTGTTAGAGGCACATGGTCAGGTCCCTCTCCCACCCTATATCAGTCGAAAAGGCGGGTGTACCAGCAATGACAAAGAGCGCTACCAGACGGTTTACGCCAGAAATCCGGGAGCGGTAGCCGCTCCGACCGCAGGATTGCATTTCTCGGAGAACCTTTTACGCGAGATCCAAAACACAGGAGTCAACTTTACCGCAATAACGCTTCATGTGGGTCACGGAACCTTTGCCCCGGTTCGCTGTGAAGATATACGGAACCACAAAATTCACCAGGAATATGTTTCTGTCACCAAGGAAACTGCAGAGCTCATAAATGAAACAAAGAAGAGGGGCGGCAAGATCTGGGCTGTGGGCACAACCACTGTACGGACACTTGAATTCATGGCCGACAAAGAGGGAAAAGTCCTGGCAGGAGACGACTGGTGCAGGCTTTACATTATGCCCGGCTACACCTTTAAAGTTATAGACAATCTCATAACCAACTTCCATCTGCCCGAATCATCACTGCTCTTTCTGGTGTCTGCTCTCTGTGGCCGCAAGCCCCTGATGGAGGCTTACAGGGACGCCATTACGCGGAACTACCGTTTCTATTCTTACGGGGATGCCATGGCTGTTTGTGACATCCCCTGACAGAACCCCGGAGAAGTCGAGCTGGACAGTTATGAACTTGCAGCTGCACAGGGACAGCTTCCTGACGTTTTGCAGGGTGGCGCAGATTTGATCTGGGCAGCAGATTCTTTTTTGGTCGCAGGTTTAGCAGAAGAGTAACCATCTGCATACCAACCACCACCTTTCAACTGAAAGGAGCTCCTGGACATTATTTTTGTCACAGGCCCTTCGCAATCCGGACACTGGGACAGAGGATCATCGCTCATACGTTGTTGAACTTCAAATATCTTTTCACACGCTGGACATTCATACTCATCAACTGGCATTTCCTGACTCCATAAACATATCTGTTTTATCACTGTTTCTTTTCACTGCCCGGGCAAGGCTGAAGTCACCTTCCACTCAGGTGCTGACTACTGTAATGCTCCGTCCGGGTCATGTCAACTCCCCCTGTAAAACCCTTTTTCAGCTATCGAAACAAGGTATCGTCACCTATTGAAGGACTTCTCTTCACTTGACTTTTACACTACCGGATATAGTATCAATGCAACCGCAAATGCCTTTTCACCCAAAAGATACTTTCGCATTTACTTATCAGGGAACAATGATAACAAAAAGACCGATTGAAATGGCAGCTGAAATTGTACAGGTACAGGAAAATCCACTAAGAAATAGAATACAGACAGCCTTGAAAAATTAGGCTTTTCGTTCGAGATCAAGGCATGCAAAAAATTTTACCACAGGCATATGTGTGATATTCCGAGGATAAAATTTTTAACATAACGCAGAGATCGTGCGGAAAGACAATTTTGTAAGGTTGCCTACAACAGAACAAAAACCCAGTAAGTAATCCGTTCTCTATATCATGATTGGTATTTTTGATTCAGGTGTTGGTGGAATGACAGTAGCTCATGCCATCGAACAGCTCCTCCCCGGCCATTCACTCATCTATTATGGTGATATCGCCAGAACTCCCTATGGCCCCAAAAGTCCGGCAACCATCATTAACTACTCCATCCGTAACACTGAATTTCTCCTGAAAAGAGGCGCTGAGCTTATTGTTATTGCCTGTAACTCAGCATCATCAGTGGCCACAGAGACCCTTCGCAAAAAATTCCAAGTGCCGATCATTGAGGTTATTTCCCCTGCGGCCCATCGGGCTGCTGTCACAAGCAAAAGTGGCCGGGTTGGGATAATCGGTACCAGAGCCACAGTGAAAAGCGGTATTTACCCAAAAACCATTCTGACAGAACAGCCACGAGCCAAGATATTCCAGGAAGCATGCCCCCTGCTGGTCCCCCTTGTGGAAGAGGGCTGGCTGAACAGAAGGGAGACCAAAATGATCCTGCGCCGCTATCTTCACCCTTTGAAAGAAAAACAGATCGACACCCTGGTGCTTGGCTGTACCCACTACCCCCTGTTAAAAGATCTCATTCAGCCTCGTATGGGAAAACAGGTAAAACTCATTGACTCTTCCATTGAAACCGCACACTATGTAAAAAAATTCCTCACGCGCACCCCTGATATGGTAACCAGAGAGAAGCAGACCAGCCATAACTACTATGTCTCTGACAGTACCGAAACAGCCCGAAAAGTGGCTAAACGCATCTTTTCACGGCCCATGGAGCTGATATGTGTATGAACTCCCTACGACCAGTAAGCTTACCCTTCCGACTCAGCCTGTTTCCGATACTGCTGTTCCTTCTCATTGCAGCTCCACTTCATGCCGAGACACCGGAAGAAACAGCAAGCAGGTTACAGAAACGATATGATAAAATCCAATCTTTGACGTTTGAGTTCAATCAGGACACCAGAGGTCAACTCAGCGGACGCCCCAAAAAAGGCAGTGGTCAGGCATTTTTCGTAAAGATCGGTGATAAAAAGAAAACCGGTAAAATGCGTTGGAACTATTCAGCCCCCGACAAGCAGATCCTGGTAAGCGATGGAATCAATTTTTCCATGTATTTTGCCTCTCTTTCCCAGATGATTGTCACCCCGTCAAAAGCACTGGAGCAGGATCTCACATACTCGTTTTTTACAGGCGCCGGGAATCTGCTTGAAGACTTTACCGTTCTCCCCCCGGATCAGCCCGGGAGGTCCGAAGATTCAACCAAAGTGATAAAGCTGATTCCGAAATCAAAGGCAAGCCAGGTTGCCTCCATTCAACTCTGGGTCACATCCGATTCGCTTGTCAGGCGTATAGCAATCCTTGACCACTTCGACACCCTGACAGTCCTCAACTTCAGCAAATTAAAAGTCAACACCCTTGACCCAAATGATGAAGAGCTTATGAAGCGTCTCTTTTCTTTCATCCCACCAGCAGGAACAGAGATCATTTACCAGTGATGCAGCAGATTGTCCTCCCTCCCATTGCGCTGGGTCTGATTTCCATGCCCTGGGCCATTTTCAACAGGCCATCAATACAACTTGCATCCCTTAAAACATACCTGGATGCTCAGGAGCCCCGCACTGTCACCACAACCCTGTTCCACCCCTATCTCACAGTGGCAGCTGATCTAAAAACAGAAACGTACCACTACCTCGCCAAAGACAGCTGGGCAGGTGAGGCGCTCTATAGCCCGTTACTCTTTTCTGAACAATACGTCAGTGCAGAAAAACTTTTCCAAAGCCGCTGTAAAAAAGAGACCGGCCTGCAACACCTTACCTTTCAATCCTGCACCGAACTCCTTGACCAGAGCCTTGACAAATGGCTGGAAAACATTGACTTTTCCGCTTTTGACCTCATTGGTTTCTCCATCTGCTTCAACCAACTTATTGCATCACTCACAGCAGCAGAGAGAATAAAAAAACGCTGTCCAAACCTGCCCATTGTCATTGGTGGTTCAGGTTGTGTTGGAGATATCGGGCCCTCTCTGCTCAACACCTTTCCTCAGATTGACTATGTTATCAGCGGAGAAGGAGAAAATGCCCTTTTACAACTCTGTGAGTCACTACGCCCCACAGCAGCATCAGTAACACTCCCTGCCGGTATTATCAGTCGGCAGTCAGAGCGCTGCACCACAAAGTGCTGTGATGGAATATCGGACATCAACTCCCTGCCACCCCCAGATTATCATCCTTATTTCGAAGAGATGAAACAAATATTCCCCAACCAATCCTTTATTCCCGTCCTCCCCATTGAATTCTCAAGGGGCTGCTGGTGGAACAAATGCAGCTTCTGCAACCTGAACCTGCAGTGGCATGGATACAGGTGGAAGAAGGCCACGACCATGCTCCGGGAGCTGAAAGAACAGAGCAGAGAGCATCAGTGTCTCGATTTCTGTTTCACCGACAATGCCCTGCCCCCGAAAGAGACTGACACCTTCTTCAGCACTCTTGCTGAGACAGAAACTGATTATGACTTTTTTGCAGAAGTCAGAGTCATCACCGACCCTGACACTCTGAGACGATACCGTAAAGGTGGATTGACCACCATCCAGGTTGGTATTGAGTCTCTTTCAACCAGCCTTCTTAAAAAGATGAACAAGGGAACCACAGCCATTGAAAACATTGCGGCAATGCGACAAAGTGCAGAGGCCGGAATACAACTGGAAGGCAACCTGATCACTGATTTTCCAGGCAGCACCACAGAGGAAGTGGCGGAAACACTCAAAAATCTGGATTTCATACTCCCCTATACTCCACTCTCTGCTGCCTCATTTTTTCTAGGCCATGGTTCTCCGGTGGCAAGCAATCCGACGGCCTATGGGATTGTGGCGCTGACCTGGCACGCCAAGAATCAGCAACTGTTCCCCAAAGACACCCTCAACGGTCTAAGCATGCTCATCAAAGGGTACCGTGGTGACCGCCTTATCCAGAAGAAAAAGTGGCAGGAGGTGAAAATGAAGATCGAATCCTGGCACCAGTTTCATCGCAGCAGAAACAGCAATCATCCGCCCCTCAGCTATCGGGATGGAAACCAGTTCCTGCTTATCCGTCAAGAACAGATGAAAGGTCCAACCCTGCAGCACAGACTGCAGGGAAACTCCAGGAAACTCTATCTGTTTTGCCGGAGGATCCGTTCCATGAAAGAGATTTCCAGAGAGTTCCCAACCATAAAAAAGTCCACTATGCGGAGATTTTTTCATGACCTCCATCATAAAAAGCTGCTCTTCCAGGAAAACGATCATTTTCTGGCTCTGGCCGTCAAACACTGACATTTCGCTCTTCCTTTCTTTTTGAGAAATAAGTACAATGGAAAAAAATTTCCAGCCAAGCCCTGGCCATCGGCCTCAACTCACAGGTTACAGATATGACAGAAGACAGTAGTAGTTTTGCAGAGCTTTTTCAGGCCACTGAATCCAGACCAGTACGCCGCCTCAAACCGGGTCAGAAGATCACGGCCACCATTGTAGGTATCAGCGAAGAATCAGTGTTTATTGATACAGGTGGCAAAAGCGAAGGAATCCTTGATGCCTCGGAACTGAAGAGTGATGAGCAGGATCAGGCCCCGGCTGTTGGCGATAAAATCGAAGTCTATTTTCTAAAAGCCAAGGGCGGAGCTCAGCTCTTCACCATCAGTATCGGTTCCGGAAAGAACACTGAACACCTCGAAGAGGCCTGCCGAAGTGGTATCCCGGTTGAAGGGTTTGTAAAGGAAGAGATCAAGGGTGGCTTTGAAATTACCCTTGGCGGTTCCATCCGCGCTTTTTGCCCTTACTCACAGATGGGCCTGCGCCGAGTAGAAGATGCCGCTGCAGAGTATCTGGGAAAACATCTCAACTTCCTCATCACCCGTTTTGAAGAAAATGGCCGGAATATTGTAGTTTCTGCCAGAGAACTCCTTGAACTTGAACGGAAAAAACTTCGTGATTCGTTAAAGGAAACACTCTCTGAAGGAGATACACTGAACGGAACCATAACTTCCATCCGCGATTTTGGCGCTTTTGTGGATATTGGTGGGGTGGACGGACTGGTACCCATTTCCGAGATCGGCTGGAGCAAGGTTGAAAATATCGGCGATTATTACTCTGTTGACCAGAGTGTCAGCGTGATGGTCAAAAAGCTGGACTGGGACAATAATCGCATTACCCTCAGTATCAAGGAAACTCTTACCGACCCTTGGGAAGAGACCGCGGCACAACTGAGCAGCGGCCAGATCATCACAGGGAAAGTTGCCCGTCTTGCACAGTTTGGTGCTTTTGTCACACTGGAAGCAGGAGTGGATGGCCTTATTCACATTTCAAAACTTGGTAAGGGCCGTCGTATCAATCACCCACGTGAGGTTCTGGAAGAGGGACAGGAGATCGAAGTCCAGATTGAAAGTATTGACACTGCAGAAAAACGGATCAGCCTGGCTCCCTCTGACTATATCAGCCCGGAAGAGGACCAGAAATCTGAAGACAAACTGGTAAAAAACTTCCAGAAAACCAGCCGGGAAGGAAAAGCAACCCTTGGAACACTGGGAGACCTCCTTCAGAAAAAACTGGCCGAAAAGTCGGGGAAATAGCTTCCCCCTGTATAGGGACAAATTCGCCTCCCGAACTTTCCTAGTGTGTCCCTGCTGACAAGAGCCTTATGGTACCTGTTTTTTTATTCCGGCCTTGGTCATTTTATAGCGCAATACCCGTTCACTGATCCCCAGTGACTCCGCAGCCCTGGTTTGAACCCACTGGTGTTCCTCCAGGGCAGCAATCAGCATCTTTCTTTCCACTTCGGCAAGACGTTTACTGAGCAGTCCCCCTTTTTCCTGGTGTTCCCGAATTTCAGGAGGAAGATCTGAGACTTCAACAACAGCCCCCCGAACCAAGGTCACCAGACGCTGTATCATATGCTCAAGTTCCCGGACATTTCCAGGAAAACTGTACTTCACCAGCTGTCCCATGGCCTCGTTGTCAAACACCAGGCCATTGCTTGCATATTTACCCAGAAAATAATCAGTGAGCTCTACAATATCATCGCGACGTTCTCTAAGTGGTGGCACAATAAGTTCCAAGACATTCAGACGGAAAAAGAGATCTTCACGAAAAGTACCTTCAGTAACCATCTTTTTGAGATCCTTATTGGTGGCAGTCAGCACCCTTGCATCAACATCAATCTCTTTCTCGCTCCCAACCCGGCTGACTTTTTTCTCCTGCAGAGTACGTAAGAGCTTTGCCTGCAGATGTAAAGGAAGCTCCCCCACCTCATCAAGAAAAATCGTTCCCCCGGCAGCAAGCTCAAAACGTCCTCGACGTTGGGCAGAAGCTCCGGTAAAAGATCCTTTTTCGTGGCCAAACAACTCTGATTCAAATAAATTTTCCGGGATAGCTGCACAATTCACCTCAATAAAGGGTCCATTTTTCTTGGGCCCCATGAGATGTATGAGACGGGCAACCAGCTCTTTTCCTGTACCGGTCTCACCATGAATAAGAGCCGCCCACTCAGTCGGCGCAATACGATAAACAAGAGACAGCAGTTCCTTCATCGCCTTGCTTGAACCTATTATGGAAACAGGCAGTTCAATGTCTTCCAGCGACTCTGCAATTTTCTCAGATTCCTGCCGTATGGTAATACTCTTTTCGATCCGTCTGATTTTCTCAAGCAAACTGGTAAGATCTACTGGCTTCTCCATGAAATCATCAGCACCAAGCTGCATAACCTTCACTGCTGTGGTCACATTACCATAGGCGGTAATCATGATGGCCCGTACCAGCGGCGATGCTGCTCTCATCTTTTCAAGAACCACATCTCCATTCATATCCTCCATCCGGTGATCAATGAGAACAAGCTCCACAGGAACCTGTTTGAAAATCTGGATAGCCTCCCGCCCACCAGGGGCTATTAGTACTTTGTACCCCTGTTTTTCGAGAAATCCCTGGAGCATTTCCCGCTGAGTTTTTTCATCGTCAACAATCAATATAAGCATAACAAATATTCTCTGTGGGGTTCTGTAACAGCAGTGTCTATCATTTGAAAAATCACTTGCCAGCCAAGGGCAGACTGACGACAAACCTGATGGTTTTTGCTTTGAAATCAGGCTCCCATTCCAGGGTCCCGTCATGGGCCTGTACTATTCTGTTGCTGATCACAAGACCAAGTCCGGTCCCCTTACTTTTACTTGTGAAATACGGCTCAAACAAAAGCTTACTCTCTTCTTCTGTCAGTAGAAAGCCTCCATTGCTTATCTCAACCCGGCAGAGCCTCTCTGAATCAAGACATTTCAGCGAAACGGAGAGAACCCCCCCACTGCCCTGTGCCTCAGCACTATTCTTGATAAGATTTTCAAAGAGTTGCTCCAGCAAAACTTTGTCACCATTTACAACAACATTCTCCCCATGCTGATAATCAACACGAACCTTCTGTTCCTCGCACTGACCCCGGTACAGGGTAAGCACCTGGGATACCAGATCCACAAGATCGCACCGTGTACACCTCAGTTCCATACTATGAATGGACTGTCTTAATCGATTCAGAATAACATCTGACCGATCCACGGCACTTCGCATGCTGGCAATGAGTTTGTTGTGATCAGAATCCAGGTGCCCAGCTTCAATCTGAAGACGCTGCAACCCCATGCCAATCGCATTTAAAGGGTTCTTCAACTCGTGGGTAATTGTGGCAGCAGCTCTGCCAAGTGCCGCATCTTCACGTTGCCGTGCCATCTTCCGTTCAAAATCACGTGTCTGCTGTAAACGTTGGCGCTGGACGCGATACAACCACCATGAAGAAAAGGCCCCAAACAAAATCAAAAAACTGATAAAAACAATAAACTCTTTCTGCATCTGCTTGCGGCGCTTTCCAAAACGATCTGTTTTTAAGGCAACAATGAGTCGTTTTCCACCAACATTCACCACTGTCTCCAAAATATCATCGGGCGGGGGACTCTCACCTGTATCAGAGGCAAAACGAACATAGGATATATCATAGAGACCTTCAAACATATTGAGCAGCCTCCTCACAGATATACGCTCAAGAGTCGCATCAATGGCCTGAGCTGACAGCCCAACCATCACACATCCCCTTCCCTGTCCACCAGCAGATGGGATAACAGAGGAGAAAAGGTAGAGTTGCTCGGTATCAAGCCTATCTAGCCCCGGTTGCTCCCGGCAGCTGGTCTCAGACAACCAGCCGGGGGGACCACTCACAACCTTACCAGTTGATTCCGCAATAATTGTTACTCCCGCCAATCCTGACTCGGCTGCAAAAGCGGTGAGTTCTGCGCTGGCAAAAGGCTCTATCTGGTCGAGATAATGGATAAATCTGACACTATTTTCAAGGGATGCAGCCACGGTATCCTCTAAGGCACTTTGGGAAAGCAGAGCATTCTTTATGTTTAATTCAACAACGGCTGCCAGAATTTCCGAGTGTTCCTGAGCATGTTTTTGGAGCTCACCGGCAGCCCGTTGGGTCTGCCTGAAAAAATAACCGCCTACGATGGCAATAATGAGAGCAAAGACTGACAGGTTGGTTCTCCAGCTTGGATAAAATTTCACCTGCCACCACCTCCACCGCCATTTCCACCACCGCCATGGCCACCATTCCCTCGACCACGATCCTCAGCACCATGTTCATGCTGACCGGAAAACTCAAAACCAAGCCTCCCCCCCCGAAAACCCATTCGTTTTTTCAGAAGCCGGGATCTGACTCCAGTGGCGTCGGAGCACCCACCACCTCTGCAACCTCTGATATCAGTGGCCAGAAAAACCGCCTCAGCCTGATCAAGTTTTTGTCCCCACACCCTGATCATTTCTCCCGTTTCCACACATCCCGGCAACACCGTCCTTCTATTGAGGGAAGGAAGATTATTCTCTGTTGCAATACGTATCAGGATACTCTTCCCTTTATCAGCAGCAGAACCTTCTGAACCATTCTGAACCATCAACATCAATTCCAACTGCTCTGTATCCACAGCCAGAACCGTCCCTACCAGAAAATCCTGGCCATATGCACTCCCTGTACTGCTGCAAATCAACACCACAAGCAAAACCATGATCCGGCTGGAGGCCATCATTTTATTTTTCCAGGTTCTCATATATAATTTCATGAAGATCTTCAAAAATACCCATGGGCTCTCTATCGTTGGCAGCAGCAATTTCTTTAATGGTCATTGCCGCCTCAGCATTTACTCCCCTTTCAGCAAGCTTTTGTTGAATAACGGGAAACATCAACTCATACTCACTGCACAAAGCTCCCAGGGTCTTTTTCCCAAATCCAGTCATGGGGGAATCTGGAAACTTGACCCCATCCACACTTTTCTGTGCTGCCGCAGGTTTGATAATATCATAAATATCCTGAGGACTCATCCTGTTTGCAGCAGCTATGGCCGCCAGTGTTTCCTTACTGTTTAAGACTCGAATATCTGCCTTAGCCAACAACTCCATTGCAACCGACAAATCAAGGTTTTGCTTCTTTGCAAAAAGTTTCAACGATGACAGTTCAGCGTGTCCATAGGGCGGTTCACCATACTTTTCTGATGCTCTGTCTTTAAAGGAAGTACCAAAGTTTATCACCGTACTCATAGGAGGGACTTCTAAATAGGTTCCCACTGCCACCACCAGGGTCAAAAGGAGGGCAACATTAAAAGAGGGAGTAAAAACTTTCAGCTCCCTGGCACGATTCTTCATGTATGCCTTAATGGGAGCCCAGTTATAATACATGTGCAAAAAGCCCGCAAACAGAAACAGAAAGCCAAGGTTAATATGAAGATCACCCCACTCTCCCTTAGTCAGGCCCCAAAGCTTCCAACCTGCCCAGTATGCCACACGACCATAGGGCACAATATATAGAATAATTGAGGTGAGAACCAGAAACAAAAATGACACAAACATGGTCATAGATGTAATTTTTCGCATATTCACAGGAGGACTCCTTAAATAACTAATTGTTAAAGAAAAACGGCTAAAACATCTTATTCTCACCATATTGCCAAAACTATGCCACCTCAAAAGGACATGAGAATTTACCGATACTCCAACAACATAACAGTTTCACAAATAGCTTCCCCCAGCCTGCACTCGACAATCCCTGCCACTTCGACAGAAATGTCGACACCTAAAAACAGCAAACCATCCCAAAACAGCCGCGTAATCGGATTTGATGGCGTCGGTTATTTTAGCTTTTTACGAGCTTGGCAGATTTTATTTTGAATTTTCACACAGGTACTCATAAAAAAAAGATGCCACCGGGGAGACACCCCTCTTTCTTCGATTTATCAGATAAAAATGTCTCTTCATAACATGGTTTTCGATACCAAGCGCCCTTACCCTGCCACAGGCAACATCATCCACTACGGCACATTTTGATAAGATTGACACCCCGATACCTGCCTTCACGGCCTCCTTGATGGCGGCAGTTGATCCAATTTCAGCAACCTCCTCCAGGTCGCGCTCTTTCAGTCCATGCTCATCTAAAATTGTTTTAATAACCTCACGGGTGCCGGAACCACGTTCCCGCATAATGAAGGGTTCTCCAAAAAGTGTTTCAAGTTTCACTGATCCAGCAGAGGCCCAGTGATGTGCAGGATGAACTGCAAGACACAGTTCATCTGAAAATATTTCCCTCCATTCGAGTCCTTTTTCATTCCACCTGGCACCCACCACTCCAAGCTCCAACTCTCCTGCCAGTACTTTTTCAGCTATTATCCTGGAACTGGATATTTTCAAAGTAGCTTTGATAGCTGGATACATGGTGCGAAACCTGGCTATTAACCTGGGTAAAATATACGTGCCCGGAATTGTACCGGAACCAATAACAATTCTGCCACTCAGAATACCACTGAACTCATCTACTGCTTGTATTGCTTCCTGCTGTGTCCGCAAAATTTTGGAGGCATATCCATAAAACAGGTTCCCCACCGGAGTGGGCACCACCTCTTTACCGAGTCTGTCCAACAGTTTCTGACCAAGTTCTCCCTCAAGGGAACGAATATGCTCACTAACCGTTGGCTGAGACAGTAACATTCGCTCCGCTGCCCTGGTAAAACTTTTACACTCAACAACCTTACAAAATGCATCCAGTTTTCGAATCTCCATATCTTCCCTGTTAATGTAATATTTTCTTACCAGTGTCCATCCTCAGCCACCCCTATGGACAACACTGTATTCATAGATATTTACTATTTGATTTATTGTGTTTTTGAATATACATTCTCCCTCCACTGAACCCAAGGTTTAAATTCAAAAACTAACAATCACCCTTATGAGGAAAACATGAAACAGATATGGACCCTTCTTGTCGGAATCAGTTGTCTCCTGCTTGCAGTCAGTGCCCTGGCATCACAACAGAGCAGTGGCGCCATAACCATGGAATTTGATCTTTCTGCCCATGACCCTGCAGAAGAGGCGCAACTATGGATTCCCTATCCCCTCTCAGATAGAGATCAGCTGATTACCAACATAGCGGTGAACGGAGATTACAGTGAATCAGCAGTGTACAGTGATCAGACCTATTCCACCCCTATGCTCTATGCCAAATGGAACAGGGACAGCAAAAGCCGCAAACTGACCCTCTCTTTTCATGTCACCCGCAAGGAAGTATCGCGACGCGATTTTCCTGAGACCGAAGCCAGTTGGAATCCTGCTGATTATTCATTGTATCTTACCCCAACCAGCCTTGGCCCCATTGATGGTGCTGTCAAAGAGCTTGCGGATCAAATAACTGCTGGTAAACAGGGTGTTCTTGCCAAGGCGAAGGCAATCTATGACTGGACCTGCGAAAATATGTTCCGTGACCCTGAAACCGTTGGTTGTGGTCCAGGAGATGTGTGTCTCCTTCTTACAAATCCTGGGGGAAAGTGCACCGATATCCACTCTGTTTTTGTTGCTCTGTGTCGGGCAGCAGGAGTCCCTGCCCGTGAAGTTTTCGGCATTAGACAAGGAAAGAAAAACAAGCAGGATATTACAACTTGGCAGCACTGTTGGGCCGAATTCTACCTGCCGGGATATGACTGGGTACCTGTTGATCCTGCTGATGTTCGTAAAATGATGCTCAAAGAAAATTTGCAGCTCGAAGACGCCAAAACCAGATATTACCGGGATTACTTCTGGGGAGGATGGGACCAATATCGGGTAAAACTTGCCATGGGGCGAGACCTGCTCCTCAACCCACCCCAGCATGGCTCACCACTGAACACCTTTGGTTATCCGTATGCTGAAATTGGCACAAAAGCCCTCAACTGGCTCGACCCGAAGACATTCAAATATAGTTTCAGCTTTACAAAAGATTCCTGATTATATTGGAATCTGGAGGGAAAATAAAAAAAGTGTCGTGCCAATTTCTGGCACGACACCCGGAAAGAGAAAACAGTCACCCACCTGAGGCAGTCAGGATCTGCCCGTTTAACAGCAGATAACTCATACTGCTCAGGAGGTTAGACACACTCCGGTTCCATTACCACTTCCAGTTCCATCTCCAGGACCGTTACCGCTGCCATCGCCTGGGCCATCTCCACCGTTGCCGCTGCCGTCACCTGATCCATTACCACCGCCACCATTACCGCCACCACCGTTTCCTCCACCACCCCGTGCAAGCAGGACAGCATCAGGGTGACTGATCATAGCATTAATACAGGTCCCGCTTTTCTGGCCATTTCCGGTTCCGTCTCCCGGGCCATTCCCAGAGTTGCCACTGCCGTTACCAGGACCATGGCCATTACCGGCTATTGCTGGAATTGTGAGCAGACTCATTGCTGAAGCCAAAACAAATGTTCTCATGTACTTTGCTGAGAGTTTCATAAAGTATCTCCTGTTAAAAATAATCCTCCCGTTATGGAAAGATATATAAACTGGACACACTAAAGCAACAAGCATACCAATACCAGAAATATCACAATTCTACTTTAATATTAGCACACTACAAACAGGCAAGAAGGAGTATTGCACCAGGACAACTCGACATTTCCAGCAGCTGCGACAAGAATGTCGAGCAACAGAGGCAGCGTCATGGACCAGATAAACAGAAAGATCAGGCCAACTGCCTTTGACGCATTATTTCAAACATAATAACTCCGGCAGCAACTGAACTGTTTAAGGAATCCAACTTCCCCTCCATGGGAATGGACAGGAGTACATCACACTGTTTTCGGACAAGAGGACGAATACCACTCCCTTCACTTCCCACAACAATGCAGGCAGGGAGAACCAGATCAGACTGATACAGAGATTGGGCTTCAGCATCCTTTACTGCACCAAAAATCCATGCTCCCGCATCTTTTAAAGACTGCAGTGCCTGAGCCAAATTGGTCACCTGGCAAATATCAATATGGGACATGGCTCCTGCTGCAGATTTTGCTGCAGTACCACCAATGGGAGCAGAGCGCTCTCGAGTGACCAGAACTGCATCCACGCCGGAAGCGTGAGCAGAACGAATAATTGCGCCTATATTATGGGGGTCCTGAAGGGTATCAAGAGCAATAATCCTTGGATTAAGTCCTTCTCTCACCTTACCCTGGAACCTGTCAAGAAGATCGTCAAAAGGCATCAGCCTGGTCTGGGACATCTTCGCCACAACCCCCTGATGACGAACCTGTGAGGCCTCCTCTCCAACGAGCTTAAGGGAGGAGACAAAGTGTACTTTGATCCCTGCCTTCCTGGCATTCTCTATGATATCTTCACGTTTGCCACCCTTTCTGTCTTTGACTATGAAAATCTCACTGATTCGCTCAGGTTCCTGCTCCAGTGCCTCGAATACCGGATGAATGCCCCAGAGCAGATCTTCGCTTAAACGAATTTTCCGCTCATTTGCCCTGCGAAAGTCTGCTGTTTTTTTCATCTGCCTGCCTCCAGGTCTATGGGCTCACCCGAAGGGAGCCGGTGACCACGACTTCGTTCTGCAATAAGCACTGCTTTCAGAGTTTCCACCGCCTCATCAAGGTTATCATTAACAACCAGATAGTCATACTTCGCGGCAGAACCCATCTCTTTCCGAGCAGTTCCAAGACGAACCGTAATGGTCTCTTCAGAGTCAGTTCCCCGTCCCCGAAGCCGCCTCTCAAGTTCCTGTAGAGAAGGCGGTGCCACAAAGATCGACACCGAATCCTGGCTGTCATCTTCAGCAATGATTGAAGCCCCCTGGACATCAATATCGAGTATAATGTCTATCCTTTTTTTCAGCTGCTCAAGCACTGCCATCCTGCTGGTTCCGTAGTAGTTACCATGCACCTCAGCCCATTCAAGAAACATCCCCTCATCACGCATACTCTTAAATTCTTCTACTGTAACAAAATGATAATCCACTCCATCCTTTTCACCTTTCCGTGGCTGTCTGGTAGTGTGTGACACCGAAAAAGCCAGTTTACCAATCTCCTGCATCACCTTTTTCAAAATAGTGGTTTTTCCTGTTCCTGATGGGGCAGAAAGAATAAAAAGCTGTCCTTTTGGTTTCATAGCAATCACCTTTCCATACCACCCTGAGTAGTGGTTAGATGGGGAGCCAACTGCAGTGCCGCTAAACGCTGAGAAATAGTATCCGGCTGGATGGAGGAGAGGATCACATGATTGGAGTCCATTATCAGGAGTGAACGGGTACGACGCCCCTCTGTCACATCAATCAGGCGCCCTGCGTCCTTTGCCAGCTCTTTCAGTTTGCGAGCTGGAGAAGAGCCAGTATTAATTACGGCAATAATACGATCAGCCATGGCTGTATTGCCAAACCCAATATTAATAAGTTGCATTTTACGTCCCTTCCTTATTCAAGATTCTGCACCTGCTCTCTCATCTTCTCAAGCTCTGCCTTTAAATCCACAGTGAGGTGAGCAATCTCGGCATCATTAATTTTTGAAGCCATAGTGTTGACTTCACGCAGAAATTCTTGAAGGAGAAAATCTATCTTCCGTCCTGTCGCCTCATCTGCGTCAAGAAAGGCCGCAAACTGCCGGATATGACTTTCAAGGCGGACTATCTATTCTGTAACATCAGTTTTATCCGCAAGAACAGCCACTTCCTGCGCCAGTCGCTGCGGATCAAGCTGTACCTTGTCAAGTAGTTTCTGGAGCCGTTCTGTAAGGTTTTTTTCTCTGCACTCGAGCAGCTCAGGGATACTGGCCTCTATTTTTTTTACAATACCGGCAAAGTTTGTCAGACGTTCACGGAGATCTACGGCCATGGCTTCACCCTCCTGACTTCGCATACTGTCACAGTTGGCCAGTGCCTGCTGCAGAGCAGTGCCCATGGCAGCCCATACAAGATCGAGATCTTCCTCCTGCTGCCTGAGATTCAACACGTCAGGATAGGATGCCAGCATGGAAATACTGGTGTTGGCTGGTAAATTCAGTGCATTTCCGAGGTCTGTTAAGGCCTTATAATATGTAACAGCTAGGGTTGAATTCACTTCAATTTTCTGAAGATCTGAGAAATCACCACTAACACTGAGCTGCACATCCACCCGCCCCCTTGTCAGTACTGTGGTAACCATTTTCCGAACCCGTTCTTCTAGGCCGGCATAGCCTTTTGGCAGCTTAATCTTCAAATCAAGATAACGATGATTCACGCACCGTATCTCCGCCACCCAATTTCGTCCCTCTGCCTCTGTTTCACCACAGCCAAAGCCTGTCATACTTTTACTGGACATCTCTTTTTCCTTTATCAACAAGTGCTGAATGCTGTTTCAACTGCTTCCTCTCCGTGAAGTACCGCCAGAAGTTCTTCCCTGTTAACAGTGGCAGTTCCGATCTTTCCGACCACCACCCCGGCGGCAATATTTGCAAACGCGGCAGCATCAGCAAAAGAGCCACGAGCAGCAAGTCCAAGGGCCAAAGCCGCAATAACCGTATCCCCGGCACCTGTCACATCAAAGACTGCCTTGGCAGTCGTTGGGATAGCCACCAGTTCTTTACCCTTTTCAAGAAGTGCCATTCCCGATTCACCACGGGTTATCAGGACCGCCTCACAGCCAGTCCTTGAAAGCAAGATATCGGCAGCTTTTTTGAGATCAGCAACCGTATCAATGCCTACCCCGGATATCTTTTCAGCCTCCGTTTGATTAGGAGTAATGAGTGATGCCCCGTAAAAACGCTCCGGTTGACTTGGTTTTGGATCAACCACGACAGGTATCCGACGGCCACTTTCCCTCTCCACCTGGGCCACCTGGTAAAGAAGTTGCTCCATCAGCCTTTTCCCTATGACTCCTTTGTAGTAATCAGAAATAATAACAGCATCAAAACCTGACATATTCTGGTCAATAAAAGAAATCATCGAAGCAACGGTTTCCTCGGAGGGGGATCTCGCCTGCTCTCTGTCAAAACGAACCACCTGCTGTCCCTGGGCCACAACTCTTGTTTTAACAGTAGTTGGCCGTGTCCCCTTCACAAGACCTGCTGTGGAAGCACCAAGTTCTCCAAGCAATCCCTGAAGCCGCTGTCCCATTTCATCGTCACCGATAATGCCACAAAGAACGGCCTCGCCACCCAGGGAATATATGTTGTGCAGCACGTTCGCCCCACCACCAAGCAGATAGTCCTCTTCGGTTACATTCACCACAGGAACCGGTGCTTCAGGAGAAATTCTATTTACGGTTCCCCAGATAAAATGGTCAACAATGATATCACCGACCACCAGTATTTTTTTTCCACCAATCCGCTGGATCAGTTTTTCCAATTCAGAATTCATTTTATCATCTCAACCCAACGCTCGGCCATTCTCTCACAGACAAAGACTAGGGACTCAATATCCAGGAAATCATTAACATTTTTATCAAACAGAACCTTTACTTTTGCAGGAAACCCGTCCTCTTCGTCCTCATCCCAGAAAAGCACAAAAAGAGGAAGCCGTGGCAGGGCAGAAATAAAAAATGCGGCACTACAGCTCTGCTCCGGATTCTCCTGTAAAACAGCTCCAATCTCCGGCGCTGCACCTGTCAGCAACTCAGATTTCCCCGTAAAATAAGATGCAATCCGTTCTTCACAGTATACGCGCAGAGTTCTCACTTTGGATATTGAATTGGGAAGTGATTCCATACCAATCCAATCCTGCTGTGGTACCTTTCCACCGCCAAAATGGACATAGTTATACAGCAGGATCTGATCACGCGGATCCTCCACCTCTTCACCATTGATGAGAATACCGTCATGGGACAGTTCAATATCCATTCCCAGAAATTGAAAAAGAAGACTGTCTTTCTCAGGGCCTGACCAGTGACAACCAATGGCTTCTGCGACCTCACTGAAGTTAATGTTACTCGTCTTTTTTTTCAGATAAGCTACCAGAGCAAGATCTTTTTCATTAAGGAGCTTTCCTAGCCCTTCCAGGCCATCTGAGCCACGATCTTCACTGGAAAATTCGTCTCCAAGCTGTGAGACATCAACATAGGGGCATTTTTCCGGTCTTTCACCTCCCTTTGTAACAGCTGCAGCAAATGCAAGACACGCTGCATAGCCACATTCACCACAATTCGTCCGGGGAGTATACTTTATAAATTCCAGTGGTTGCATTTCTTATCCAGGAAAAAAAGAAAACGACACAAGGGAGAGTCCCCCGTATCGTTTTCAAACTACCATCTAACAAGAGCCTTGAGGAGCACTCCTATTTCATACGTTTATCCAGCTCTTTCTTTACGTCTTCACTGACATCAATGGCAGGAGCAGCATATAAAACAGCAACCTTAGAGTCAAGAATAACAGAATATCCATTCTTTTCACCATAGCTGTTTACTACAGTCTGCAACATTTTCAGAATGGGTTCCAGTTCTTTATCCTGCAACTGTCTGAGTTCCATCTTGGCATCTTCGCTTTTGGCCTGCAGTTCACGCTGCCCCCTCTGCAGTTCACGAATTTTCTCGCCTTTTTTTTCCTTGCTCCATGCAGAACTCTTTTTCTCGATCTCCTGCTGCAACCCAACCAGTTTGTCCTGCTCGGTCTTGAATTTATCTTGAAGCTCATTCATCCGGTTTTCAAAAATGCTCTTTGCCTTACGGCCAGCCGTGGACTCAAGCAGAACTTTTTGAATGTTCATGACTCCGATTTTCTGTGCTTCGGCATGAGCTGCAGTGCTGTTAAGGCAAAAACCTGCAAATACCACCAAAGTTACCAGTAACGTAATACGTTTCAACATCAATGTATCTCCTACCTGTAGAAATTGTTTTAAAAACTATTTAAACTATTATTCAATTATAAAATCATCACGACGATTCTGAGCCCACGAAAGCTCATCATGACCATGAAGAAGAATTTTCTCTTCACCAAGACTTACTGTGGAAATTCGCTCAGCATCAATACCAAGATTAATCAGAAACTTTTTTGCACCCTGGGCACGTTTTTCGCCAAGGGCAAGATTATATTCCCGGGTTCCCCTTGGGTCACAGTTGCCCTCTATTCTGATCTTGACATCTTGCTTATCTTTCAAAAAATCAGCATTTACCTTTATCCGAGGAACCTGATCATCCCGGATTGAATAGCTGTCGAAGCTAAAATAAACAGGCAGCATCGGACCTGTGGTCCGCCCTTCCATAATCCCAATGGAACTCGATACCAGAGACTCCTCCTTCCCTATAGCAGCAGGATCCTCGGGAGTGATAATTGCTGCATTTTCCTTTTTACCGCTACATGCGGACAATAACAGAAAAATACAGCACAAAAGTATTCCGTAACATAAATTGTTTTTTGTGGTCATGTTTTCCTCCTATGGACAAACAAATATACCTTCGGGTAAGATAGTTCTTATTTTATTTAATAATACTCTGAAATCATTTTTCTGATTTTACTTTTTTTTTGAGAAAACACCAGACGTTTTCCTCTAGACCATGATAAGATACTCACAATTATTCACTGGCACCTCATCCTCGTCCTTCGGAGCCTTCGCGAGTAGCCCAAAAGTACGCTTTAAAGTCCCAAATGAACGAATCCCGGCCACCGAGGAACAGTACATTCAGAGTTAACTGCAGCATGCGTGCTCAAACTGGATAATTACAGATACTCTTCAGAGAGGGAATTGCTCTGACGCCATTTTGGACTTGAAAAATATCATGCACCTCTTAAATATACCTTATGGCTGCCTTGAAAAATTAGGATTTTTGTTCAAAGTCAAGGCATGCTCAAAATTTTACTGCATGCATGTATGAGATATTCCGAGGATAAAATTTTAAGCATAACGCAGAGATTAGGAAAAAACCAATTTTTCAAGGTAGTCTTATGTTCATAAAAAAACAGAACCTACTCTACACACGGAGCTGAAATTCATAACAATACCAAAAAACAAAAAGAAACTCTCAGGAAATAATGTTCTGAGACTACTCATTATAAGGCCCATCTCAAACGGCGTCTATCTTCACCCACTATTCTACTATGCATACAAGCAACTACAACAACAAAAACCTGAACCTCCACAACCTTGTTGCCACAAACAAGTTTGGTACTTTTTTTGGTGTCTCCCAGAAAATATTTGATGAAGTCTGGCAGAAACTCACAGCCTCAGATGCAAATTCCGTTGTCTATATTTCCATGGAAATCGGTGCAGACCCCGATGTCTTTCACCCCGTAAAGGACAAGCTCATGGACCTTGAGAAAACTGACAGTATGGACTTGCAGTTGAAGCAGTTTGTCAAAAAGCTCTTTCATGGTCCGGAAAAAATCCCCTGCTACGGAGGAGGGCTCGGGGTTCTTGCAGGGGATACCCTGAAAAGTTTTGCCGATTGCAAAATACCCGTTGTGGCAGTAAGTCTGCTCTACCGCCATGGATACTTTTCTCAGATAGTGGATTCAAAACTTGGCCAGATATCCCAGTCTGTGGAATGGCGCCCCGAAGATACCCCAGGCCTTTACCTCATGCAAGACCCGAACACCCCCGGCGAGCCGCTTCAGATCCAGATACCTTTTTTCAATGAATATGACCAGGAAACCTTCGTCTCAGCCCAGGTCTGGATGAAAATGGAGGTAAACCCCACCCTTGATTATTTTATACCCGAGCTTCTGCTCGACTTTTCTCTCGATGGCAATCCTGCCCCCATAAGAGATGCCGCGGGACAACTCTACAACTCCGAGTCATCCATCATCAAAGCCACACAACGCAGAATGCTGGGTACTGGGATTTTACCGGTGATGCAGGCCATGGGAATCACATCTTCAACTCTACATCTCAATGAACAGCATGGAGTTGTGGTTGCGCTACAGCTCATTGCTGAAGAACTCATGGCCAGCCTCAAGCATACAGATTTATCTCGGGCAACTGATGAACAGATCATTGATGCTGCAGACAAGGTGGCAAAGAACCTTGTGTACACCATTCACACTCCGGTTAAAGCTGGCCACGACCGCTTCAACAAGTCTGTATACGCCGGAATCAGCCACAAATCATGCAGACACATCCTTGAACTGCTGGCCCATGACGCAGAAGCACCACATTCATACAATTTTACCACCCTTGCCATGCGGGTAAACCGTACTGCAAATAGTGTCAGTAGACTGCACAGGGATGTCACCCACAAGCAGTTTCCCGATTTTGCAGACAAGATCACCGCCATAACCAATGGTGTCCATCACCTAACCTGGATAAGTGATGCCAGAGCTGAGCTCTTTGACAACTTTCCTGAGCTTACCGATTGGAGAAGCAACCCGGGGGTACTCAAAAACACCGCAGTTCTAAAAGATAACAAGCGGTTCAGAACGTACCTGCTTCGCGCCTGGGAAGAGGACTCCTCACGTCTCTACTCATTTGTCAACTCAATGCTCCTGCGGCACCGCAACCAGATGATATCTACCTGGATAGATCCTCCAAACCACTACTCAAACATCATTGACATCGACACAAAGCTTGATCCCGCAGTCTTTACAGTAGGGTTTGCCAGACGTTTTTCAACGTATAAGCGAGCAGATCTCATCTTCGACAACATTGATACCCTCTGCGCCATTGCCGTTGATAATAACTGGCCCATCAACTTCCTCTTTTCCGGCAAGGCCCATCCTGCTGATGAACCTGGAAAATCAATCATTAAACTGATACTTGATTATCAGAACGAGATCCACACCAAGAGCAACGGTCTGGTAAACCTGATTTTTATTCCAAACTATGACATGAAGATCGCCAAAATGATGGTTGCGGGTGTCCATACCTGGCTGAACAACCCCAAACGCCCCCTTGAAGCCTCTGGCACCAGCGGTATGAAGGCTGCACTGAACGGTGTTCCAAATCTGTCTATCATGGATGGCTGGTGGGTTGAGGGATATCACGATGGCCTCACCGGTTGGAAATTCGGCTACGAAGGACCTATTGACGAGGCAGATCTCTCTGAATCACCAGAGGCTCTATTCTACACAGAAGACTCAGCTTCTTTTTATGAGATACTGCCGTGTGTACTTGAAGAATTCTATGAAGATTCCAACAAGTCACGGTTTATAGACAAGGCAATCATGAACATGAGCCTTAACATTCCGATTTTCAATACCCACAGAATGGCAGCTGAGTATCTTCAAAAATACCAGCTCAACCTTCCTTCATCACTACAGAGCAGAATGGATGCTTTTGCCAAACTTTATAATAGTAACGAGTAGAGATTTTCATTGGAAGATTCGTGGTTATACTGTAAATTTTAGAAAATTCTAATTTACAGCTTCCTCCACAGGAGAACAACATGGCCAAAGCCCATATAAGTGCAACCAATACCACAGATAAGACTATCCGTGCCATTGATAGAAAACGCGAACGAGAACGAAGATTTATCCTCAACAAGGCTCGTGATAATGCGGACGAATTCGCCACACGGGTGACCCAGCGACTCATCGATCGTGAGGTTCTTGAGATCACTTCTGTCCAGGCCGTGCGAGATGCTTTCATTGAGCAACTCAGGCAGCTCCCCACCATGGAGGATTTTGATATTCAGCTGAAAGTTGCTCCTATCAGGACCCTGATTCCTGACCCAAATATCCTCAGCCTCTACCTCACCGGATATGTCATAGAAGATCTGATTGACAACCCGGCAGTGGAAGACGTCTTCGGTGATGATATTGATATTTACCGTGCCATTGACTCGATTTTTAAAATTCTTCGACCGCAGCAGTGATTCATCCTTCCGGCCAGCCGTCCCTTGTTTTTGCAGATGCCCGCGGCAACATAACTGACTTTCCTGATCTGCACGCTGCAGGAATGAGTTGTGGTGACTTCAAGCTCCCAGTAACAGATGACTTTATCCCACTTCCTGAAGGCAGCGAGCTTTTTGTCTTGCCCGACAGGTTACCTGTCGGTTTCCACCCCCAGACAGATGAGCCCCTGCTTCTTGAAGAAGACCCGTATTCCGGAGGAATAATCCAGGCGGTGGCTGTCTTCATGTCTCCTGCCCATACGGCTATTCTGAACAGTGCCTACCAAACAGGAAAAGATGCGCCAAAACTGCCACTCTTTGCATACACCGCAGTCGGCTGGTATGATGGTCAGTTCTGGACCACTGCCTTTCGCAGCGACAAGGATATCCGGCAGGACTGCAGCCAGTTCAACCAAAATGAAATCAACACCAAAACTGCAAAAATACTCCGCAGCAATCCTGACAACAGACTGATACAACACCTTGGAAAATGTTGCCTTACCTACGGTTGCCCTGCGGCGAAAAACTACTTTCTTGGTCGCTGGGAAGCACCACTGCCAACATCACCGACATGCAACGCTAAATGTATCGGCTGCATTTCTCTTCAGGCATCCGGCAAGTGCTCGGCCACACAGGACAGAATTCAGTTTGTCCCCACGGCCACAGAGATAGGTGAAGTTGCCATTCCACATCTGCAAAAAGCCAAAGATGCTATTGTCAGTTTTGGACAGGGCTGTGAAGGAGAGCCGCTGTTACAGGCAGACACCATTGAAAAAGCAATCATTGCCATTCGCAAAGAAACTGACAGAGGCACCATCAACCTGAACTCAAACGCCAGCCTCCCTCTTGCCATAAAACGTCTTGTGGATGCCGGACTGGACAGTTTGCGTGTTTCCCTCAATTCGGCGCAGGAATTTCACCATCAGAAATACTATCGGCCCCAGAATTTCACCTTATCAGACGTCCTGGAATCTATCAGAATAATGAAAGGAGAAGGAGGTTTTGTCTCACTCAACTATTTCATCCAACCCGGGTTTACTGATTCGGTAAAAGAATTTGATGCTCTCTGTTCTCTGCTCAGTATCTATCAGCCGGATCGCATCCAATTACGAAATTTGAACATGGACCCAGAATGGTACCTGCAAACTATAAACTCAAAAGGACCTGTCATATCATTGGGCATGAGACAGTGGCTCAGCAAAATAAAAGAAACCTTCCCTCAATTACAATTTGGTTACTACAATCCCGCAATCCGCTAAAAAGACCCGGCTTTCCTGCCCTCTTGATCTAAGTCAATTTTATTTATTCTTCTAACGAGTACTTTTTTTCATTTTTTCCTTTTATAATTCAGAAATTTGGTCTAAATTGCTAGGTCAAGAATAGTTACTACTCACTCCAAGAGGATTCCAATGCAACTTACTCCACAAATGCGTTTGACCACTCAACGTCAAATAATTCTAGAAGAACTCGGGAAGGTGACTTCCCATCCTACCGCCAACGAAGTCTATGACATGGTAAGAAAACGCCTTCCCCGCATCGGCTTAGGCACTGTTTACAGAAACCTTGAACTTATGGCTGAAACCGGAATCATCCTTAAACTTGAAGTCGGGGGAACCCAGAAACGTTTTGATGCCACTGTTGCCCCCCATTACCACATCCGATGCCTCAGTTGTGGCAAGGTGGATGATATTGAAGTCCCGGTGATGGAAGATATCAACAAGACTGCTGCCGAAATCAGCCACTATGAGGTTATCGGCCACCACATCGAGTTTTCAGGAATCTGCAGCGAGTGCAGCAGCACCTCGGAAGAGACCCTGGTTAACTGATCTATCCCACAGCTCAGATTAACCCTGAGTTAATCCATCCATAAAAAAAAAGGGCCTGTCGGATAGTTATCCGACAGGCCCTTTTTTTTATGCTTTTTCGGATGATTTTTACTCAAAAACAACTTTGCAAAAGCGTCTTTTTCCAACCTTCACCAGCAACTCCCCCTGAGGAGACACATTCGTTTTCATCTCCGTCACTTTTACACCATCAAGGGAAACAGCATTCTGCTTAATCATACGGCGACCATCAGAAGTGGACTTGACCATCCCCAGATCAACAAGGAGTTGGGGCAGCCAGATGTCCTCATCAGAATGAATTTTCTTCTCGGCAATATCGTCGGGCAGCCCACCCTTCCGGAAAACCTTTTCAAAATTTTCCTCTGCCTGAAGGGCGGCTTCATCCGAGTGAAAACGAGAAGTGAGTTCACGAGCCAACTGCTGCTTGATATCTTTGGGATGGCGTACCCCTGACTTCATATCAACCTTTAAAACAGCAATCTCTTCACTGCTCAGATCACTCAAAAGTTCGTAATAACGAAACATGAGTTCATCTGAGGCGGAAAGTACCTTGCCATAGATATCATTGGCAGGTTCCGAAACCCCAATATAATTGCCAAGGGACTTACTCATCTTGTTCACCCCGTCAAGTCCTTCCAGCAACGGCATGGTCAATACAACCTGGGACTCCTGCCCCCGAGAACGCTGAATATCTCTCCCCATGAGCAAATTGAAAAGCTGATCTGTACCACCAAGTTCAATATCCGCTTCAAGAGCAACTGAATCATAGCCCTGAATAAGGGGATACATAAACTCATGAATAGAGATGGGGTTCCCATCACGAAACCTGACCTTAAAATCTTCACGCTCAAGCATTCTGGCAACGGTTAGTTCTGATGCAAGGCGAATCATATCAAAAGAGTCTAACTTAGAGAGCCATTCTGAGTTAAACACAACTTTTGTCTTTTCAGGATCAAGGATCTTAAAAACCTGCTCCTTATAACTTTCAGCATTTGCAGCAACATCTTCCCGTGTAAGAGCCTTCCGAGTCTCTGACTTACCCGTTGGATCCCCAATCATCCCTGTAAAATCACCAATCAAAAAGTAAATATCATGCCCAAGATCCTGAAAATGTTTCAGCTTCTGCAGTAGCACGGTATGCCCAAGGTGGAGATCAGGTGCTGTTGGGTCACAACCAGCCTTTATCCGTAAGGGAACTCCGCTCTGTTCTGATTTCTTAAGCTTTTTGAGCAGTTCATCATGCCCGATACAGTCAACAACCCCTCTTTCAAGCAGGGTCATCTGTTCTTCAATAGTTGCCATTGTACGTAGTAATTCTGTATTTTTTATTTATTTGTTTTAGTATGTAACCAACAATGTTGAGTGTCGAAGCATTGCACTGGCAGGTAACCCGACACGCTACTTCGCGTACTGAACTGCGCGGGTTTCCCTGATCACGGTCACCCGAATCTGGCCAGGATAGGTTAGTTTTTCTTCTATTGATTTCGCGATATCCTGACTGAGCAGAGTGGCTGCACCATCTTTCACCTTCTTAGAATCCACCATAATTCGCAGATCACGACCAGCCTGAATGGCATAGGATTTCTCAACACCGTCAAAAGCTCCCGCTATTGCCTCCAGATCCTCCAGTCGCTTCACATATGATTGAAGCATCTCCTTTCTGGCACCAGGGCGTGCCCCCGACAAGGCATCAGCAGACTGGACCAAAATGTCAAGAACAGACTGTGGTGGCTGATCTTCATGGTGAGCCCCTATAGCATAAACAACCTCTTCAGGTTCTCCATATTTCTTGGCAAGATCTCGGCCGATAACTGCATGGGATCCTTCAACCTCATGATCAACAGCCTTACCGATGTCATGAAGCAGACCGGCACGTTTAGCCATTTTCACATCAATTCCAAGTTCAGCAGCCATAATACCACAGAGAAAGGCCACCTCAAGAGAATGCTGTAGTACATTCTGACCATAACTGGTTCGGTACTTGAGCCGACCAAGAATATTGATGAGTTCCACATGTACCCCGTGTGAGCCGACATCAAAGGTCGCCTGTTCACCAGCCTCACGCATAACAACTTCAAGCTCTTTAGTCACCTTCTCCACAACTTCTTCGATTCGTGCAGGGTGAATACGGCCATCATTTATCAACTGAAGCAGGGCAAGACGGGCAACCTCCCGACGCACGGGATTAAAGCCTGATAATATTACTGCCTCCGGGGTGTCATCTATTATGATATCGATACCCGTCGCAGCCTCAATGGCACGGATATTTCGTCCTTCCCGACCAATAATCCTTCCCTTCATCTCATCATTTGGAAGAGGCACCATGGACACGGTTTTCTCTGCCACATAATCCCCGGCATATCTTGAAATTGCCAGAGCCAGAATATTCTTACCTTTCCGGTCTGCCTGCATCTTCATCTCATTTTCAATGCGGGCAAGGCGTTTATCAGCATCCATGCGAGCCTCACTTTCAAGAGACTCCATGAGCATTTTTTTTGCCTCCTGCTGGCTGATACCCGAGAGTTTTTCAAGCTCGTATCTTTTTTTACCAATGAGAAGCTCCACCTCTCTGTTTTTTTCTACCAGGTCTTTTTCCTGTTTCTTGAGACGAGCGGAATGTTTTTCAAGCTCTCCCTGGCGCTTGTCCAAGGCAGCCCATTCCTGGCGCAACTGGCCTTTTTTCTGTCCAAGACGAAGAAGTTCTTCCTTCAGATCCTGTTTTTCCTTACGGATCTCCTCCTGGGCCATCTGTTTCTGTCTATAGGCAGCTTCCTTACTTTTGAGCAAAGATTCTTTTTTAATCTGTTCAGCCTGAGAAATGGCTGTCTCGATAATCTGCTTCCCCTGAGAGTCAATATTTGCCTGATGACTCTCCACAAGGCGCCTTCGCAGGAAGACTCCAACAACAATGCCCGCAATCAGACCTACAACAAGATAGATAATTAAATGAACATCCACAAAAACTCCCCCATAACAGCACAATCAACCAGG
Source organism: Deltaproteobacteria bacterium (assembly GCA_024280265.1). GTDB lineage: Bacteria > Desulfobacterota > Desulfobulbia > Desulfobulbales > Desulfocapsaceae > Desulfocapsa. The sequence goes on along the minus strand of JAJRQL010000198.1, from coordinate 3,456 downwards.
GACAGGAACAAGAAAGGAGAACCCTCGATAAAGGGGAAAGACAGAAACGAGACGAATGAGACTGCAACAACCTCCCATGGAACCATTATGATTCCTGAAAGATCCCCACATCGCGAACCAAAACTGCAACAGCATAACAAACCAATGTCAGACCACTGCCACCAGCATGTTATTCTGTTATTTTGAATCTGCTATACGAACAAAACACACCTTCCATACATACATAAACAAACACGAACCAATCACTCTATATGTTAAATCGATCCCCACAGAGAGAACCGCTCGACAGCAGGTATAAACAGACTTTTCCTTCCTCTTTTCGCTTTCCTTCCTGAAACTCTTTGATCCCACCACAGTCAATTCTGCCGGTAATTCCCAGGAAAATCTACAGAGAGTGCAGATGTTTCCCGGAATATGCAAACAGGATAAATCAACAAAACCATGATCTTCCTGATAAAGTAAAATTCCCCACCCTGCCGTGTCACCAGGAACGTTAAACCTATGATATAGGTGGGCAGACTCATAACTCAATCGGGGAATTCGCAAGCGATTTTCCTTCCTGAGACAGCGGAGTTACCCTTTTTAAGAGAGTTGGCTCAACAACACTGGCAATCACCAACAGGCCAGGGAAAACTGTAAACTATTCTTATTGCAAACAGTATAGCAAAAAATTCAAAAAAAATATAGCTTATCTTCCAACGGGTGGCTTTTCTCCTGCAAGCTGTTCGTCTATCTGTTTACCGAGACGGGCAAGTCTCCTTTCCGTCTCCTGCTTATAGGCATTGAAATCCCGTTTTAACTCAACATACTGAGATGCAATGTTTAAACTTGCAAGCACCGCCACCTTTCCGACTGGAATACTTCCTACCGCAGTAGATGAACTGTTTTCACGAACAAAATCCGTCACCATTTTGATGATTTCATCCACCTCTTCTTCAGGCGCACCAGTATAAAAAGCAAATTCGTGCCCAATAAGTTCAAACCGGACCAGTCGTTCCAACAAACCTACCTCTCAGCTAAGATATACTGAACCCGTGAAGGCTTTGCGAGTTTACTATTCAAGCTACTGGGTCCCTTGAGATTCCACCGAGAAAAGACTGCCCTGCACTCCTGAGTCTGAAGAAGGTTTTTCATCCTCTCCACTCTCTTCCATGGAAATACCGGCTGCTGACTCCCATTCTTCAATTTTCCCGATAAGACTGCTCACCCGTGATGAAATATCGCCACGTTCATTCTTCAGCACAGCAAGGTCATCCTCCAGGGTTTCAATTGTTGCTTCCCGTCTCAATAAACGCTCTGTAATTTCCTTATTCTCAGCCTGTAAATCATTAAATTTTTCAAGCAACGTGGAAACAAATTTTTCAAGCCGCACAAGCTCATTTTCTTCTGTCATAACAATCACTCCAATATAAATAAAAAAAACAAAACGATACAATTTGACCGGTAATAGTAACTAACTATACCCTTGATTACTTTTATTGCAAGTATGGTGGGCCCGGAAAAGAACAAGGGCTCCGGGTTGTTGTTCTTTGCACAATCACAATGATTGTTGCCTAACCCCTTAAAAAATTCCACCCCAATGGCGAACCATCTTTATAAGGCATATGACCATGAAAAGGTCTAGGATCCCCATCAAAGACCAATGGCATAAAATATTTATCCCCTTCCCACATCGGCAACTCAGAAAGCTCAGCTATCTGTTTCCAGTACAAATCCCCTTCTTCATTTTCTGTTGCAACTGCACCCCGGTAACTCTTCACTAAGAAAATAAACCCAAACCAATCCTCCCCGTCGGGACCAAATCCAGGCCAGTTTACAGTACCCCGAAGCTCAGTTTCAAGGCAATCAATTCCAGCCTCTTCTTTCACTTCCCGTTTCAGGCACGCCAAAGCATCTTCTTCAGCTTCCATTTTTCCGCCAAGACCGTTATATTTACCGAGATGCGCATCCTCAGACCTCTTATTTCTGTGGACAAGAAGTACCTGCCGTTCGTCTTCGGAAAGGATAAAACCAAGGGTCGCCAAGATAGGTCTATACATCAACTACTCCTTATGATTTAATAGTGGGAGGATGATACAAATGTTTCTCATTCCTGTTTACTGTTATGGCGTCACTAATTTCCTTTTATTCCCTTATGTTATATAAGAAACAAGCCGTCATAATGCAAGGAACCTTTGCCCCCGGACTCACCTCTGGGGATACCGGCATTATTGCTACCACATGGTTCCTGCTGTTCTGTAGCTGCTTTCTGCTCATTCTATGCTGCAAACCGGTTAGTGCATCGGCAGACTTTCCCCGTTATCCCGTAATTGAAAAGAATGTTCGGTTCTGGGAAAATATATACAGCCGATATTCTACCAGCCAGGGTGTTGTCCACGATTCAGATGATCTAGGAATTGTGTATGAAGTAATTCCCATATTCAACCATCGACTCCCGGGTTCCTCAAGGATTAACAGACCGATTTTAAAGGGGATCAAAAACAAATACTCAAGAATTTTAGATCAGCTCGCAAAGGGAATTCAACCCAAAACCAAAGACGAGAAAAGAGTTGCTGCCCTCTTTGGTAAAAGCAGCCGGAAACGACTCAAACAAGCCGCAGATTCAGTTCGGATTCAGATCGGCCAGAAAGACCGTTTTATTGAAGGGGTGATCAGGTCCGGCGCTTACATAACTACTATTCGAAAAATTTTCAAAAGCCATGGTCTCCCTCAGGACCTGGCCTACCTCCCCCATGTAGAATCTTCTTTTAATATAAAAGCCTATTCAAAATTTGGGGCATCCGGAATATGGCAGTTTACTCGGTCCACCGGAAAACAGTATCTCACGATTAACTACGAAGTTGACGAAAGACAGGACCCCATACTGGCAAGTAAGGCAGCAGCCAGGTTCTTAAAGGCCAACTACAAACTTCTGGGTAGCTGGCCCTTGGCCATCACAGCATATAATTATGGACCATCCGGCATGTTACGGGCCAAAAATGCGCACCTGAGTTATGATAAAATATTCGCCAGTTACAAACAGGGCTATTTTAAATTTGCCTCCCGCAACTTTTACTCTGAATTTCTTGCAGCTATGACGGTCGCCAAAAAACTCGAAAAGAACCCGTCCCTGCCCCTTGATAAACCACCGAATACGCTGCGCATGACCCTTCCCGCATACATTGCTGCCAGTGATCTTTGCAGGCACCTCAATATTTCCAAAGATACGCTCAAAAAATTCAACCCTGCTCTCAGACGACCGGTACTCGACGACAAAAAATATATCCCTAAAGGCTATACTCTTAAAATACCCCATTATAACAAACAGAAAACCCTCTTGAGCGCTATCCCGAAGAGCCTCTACCACAGCAGACAAAAACCCACCAGATTCTACAGGGTGCGGGCAGGAGATACAGCCGGCAAGATAGCCCGCAATCATCGGGTGAGCCTAAAGTCACTTAGACGTGCCAATAATCT
>JAJRQL010000197.1 GCA_024280265.1 Deltaproteobacteria bacterium | reverse complement strand
GATCGTTGCTGTATTTTTTTCTCTTCATTTTACCCCCTGTACAGTATAGTTTCTGCGCTTAGCATACTGTCTCATTTTTGGGGTCCACTATACTTGATACTGAAGCTATCTGTAGAGAGGTGAGCGTTCTGACGCAAATGGGGCACAAACGCCTCCTTCTTGTTTATGGAGAGCACCCAAGATTCGACGCAGACTGGATTGCCGGAACCATCAATGATGTCTATTCAGTTTCTTCCGGAAAAAGCAACACGATACGAAGGGTGAATGTGAACTGTGCCCCATTGAGTACAGCAGGGTTTAAGAAACTTCATGATGTGGGGATTGGTACGTATCAGTGTTTTCAGGAAACATATCACCGAGACACCTACAAAACAATGCATCCACACGGCAGGAAGGCTGATTTTGCCTGGCGCCTCTATGCCATGCATCGTGCTCAGGATGCCGGTATTGATGATATAGGACTGGGGGTGTTGTTTGGTCTGTTTAATGCTCTATTTGAAGTTCTCGCTCTTCTCTATCATGCATTGGAGCTGGAACAGAAGTATGGGGTAGGACCCCATACGGTCTCGTTTCCACGTCTTGAACCAGCCCTTGATTCCGATATCTCAATACACCCGCCTCATCTGATAACAGACCATTATTTTAAGAAAATTGTAGCAGTTTTAAGGCTTGCCATGCCCTACACAGGTCTGATCTTGACCACGCGCGAAGAAGCATCTTTTCGTAGTGAGCTTATTGAAATTGGTGCTTCACAACTCTCAGCAGGTTCCCGTACCTATCCAGGTGCCTACAGTGACGCTGAAACCAGCCGTCCAGATGTGCAGCAATTCTGCGTGGGGGATGACCGAAGTCTTGATGAGGTGATATTGTCCATCGCCAGGGAGCATGGATACATGCCCTCGTGGTGTACCGCTTGTTACCGTCTTGGTCGTACTGGAATAAATTTTATGGAAATAGCAAAGGATGGATTTATCCAGAAATTTTGTTCACCAAACAGTCTTTTGACCTTCAAGGAGTATATGGAGGACTATGCTTCCGCAGAAACAAGAGATGCAGGGGATACACTGCTTAAGGATGAACTTGACAACCTCGGCAGGACGGATTCCAGACTTAAGGAGAAAGTTGCCAATCTTCTTTCCAGAATTGAAACTGGAGAACGAGACCTCTATTTTTAGTTTTCCTCCTGGTGGATACAATGAAAAAAACATCCATACATATCAAAAAAGATACTGTGTCGATATGGTGTGTTTTTCTGAAAAAACCACCATGGATTTACCTTTTGTACGAGTTTGTCAATTGTGTGGAATTTAGTTAATTGTTTAAAAAGGAGCTATGCGATGAGCAGGAATATGTTTAAGCAAAACAAAAAAAAACAGTACAGAAATAACCCGCAGATCATATTTGAAAATGATGTCAGCTTTGGGACTTGCAGGTGTTGCCGGGACAGCTTTTATGGGTATTGTTGCCCCATCACCGGCTTATGCAACAGTTAAGAGTCTTCCTCAGAGTTGGGACGGAGGTAGCCCGGATGGGACAGGTTATCATGGCGGAGTGGTGCCCATGGCAGCCGACAATCCATCGGTCGTGTACTATAATCAATTTTGTAAAAAAGAGGATTGTGGAAAGTGCAGTACAGTATGTCGTGATATCCAAAGCGTTTTTGATTATTGGGATCCACAGGTAGCAGAAGAAATCGTTTGTGTCCATTGTGGTCAGTGTACTGCTGTCTGTCCAGGCACAAATGGCACTCCAGCCATGCGGGAGAGGAACGAAACCGCTATAGTCTCTGATGCTTTGGCTAATCCTGATTACCATGTTATTGTTCAGACTGCTCCGGCTACGAGAGTGGCTCTGGGGGAGGAATTCGGTCTGTCTCCAGGAACCTGGGCGGAAGGACAACAGGTTGCGGCACTGAGAATGCTTGGCTTTGATACAGTACTGGACACTAATTTTACTGCTGATTTGACTATTATAGAGGAGGCCTCTGAGTTTGTGAGCCGGGTCGTGAACGGTACCGCTCCTTTGCCTATGTTTACGTCCTGTTGTCCAAGCTGGGTGAAATTTCTTGAGTATTTCTACCCCGAACTTCTCACGCATCAATCTTCCTGTAAATCACCACAGGCTATGTTTGGCACACTCGCCAAAACATACTACGCTGAAGTCAATGGGATTGATCCTGAAAAAATTTTCTCAGTAGCCATTATGCCATGTACAGCAAAAAAATTCGAAATCCAAAGGGATGAATAAAAGCTGCTGGCCATTTTTGGGACAACCAAAACATAAGCCGGGATGTCGATATTGTGTTGACTACACGTGAACTTGCTCGCATTATTAAGGACGCCAATATCGATTTTGCTGGGTTATCCGAAGAAAGTTACGACTCACTGATGAGTGAAGATACAGGTGCAGGAATGATATTCGGAGTTACCGGCGGGGTAATGGAAGCAGCTCTTAGAACATCCTGTTTTTTTCTTACCGGTGAAGAGCCTGCAGAGGATTTTCTCAACCTTACTCCCGTGCGCGGACTTGAAGGAGTTAAAGAAGCTTCTTTGGAAATTAACGGAACAACGGTGAAGGTCGCCGTCGCTAATGGTCTTAAAAATGCCCGTACAGTATGTGATATGATTCTTGCGGGGAATCCGCAGGGATGGAATTTCCTTGAATTTATGGCCTGTCCCGGTGGGTGTGCAAATGGTGGTGGACAACCGAGAACGGCAGTCCCGCCAAGCACTGAAATAACACAGGCTAGGATAGACAGCATCTATGCACAGGATGATGCTGCAACTAAGCGTTGTTCGCATTTAAATGAGGAAGTGCTGGCACTTTATGAGAATTTTCTTGGAGAACCTCTTGGCGAGGAATCTCATCATTTACTGCATACAACCTTCCAGGATCGAGGGCCTGTTGCTTAACAGTGAAACTGTTTGCAGGGAGGTGGCATGGTGATACAAATGGGACACAAACATCACCACTTTGCTATCTGGCAGATCTAATGACAAAACCATCCATGCGAATAGAAAAAGATACTCTGGGAGAGTTGGAGATACCAGCCGATGTCTATTATGGCATTCACACTCTTCGGGCGGCACAGAACTTTCCTTTTTCCGGACAATGTATTCACCGGGAACTTATCCGGGCATTCGCTCTTGTTAAACAGGCATGTGCCGCCACCAATGCGGAACTTGGCTATCTCCCGGCAGAATTAGCAAGAGCGATAAAGACTGCATGTACTGAACTGGCTGCCGGGAAACTGGACAAAGCCATACTTGTTGACCCGTTTCAAGGCGGTGCCGGTACTGCCTTGAACATGAATTGTAATGAAATAATCGCCAATCGTTCCTGTGAACTTCTGGGAGGAAAGCCTGGCGACGTTTCATTGGTGCATCCTCTTGACCATGTTAATCTGCACCAATCAACCAACGATGTTTTTCCAACCGCTCTGAAACTCGCGAGTCTCTCTCTTCTGATTGAGCTTGAAAAACATATTTCACATTTTCAACAGCAGCTCCAGAAGAAAGAGATTGAATTCCGGGATATTGTCAAAGTCGCCAGAACAGAATTGACAGATGCCGTCCCCATGACAATGGGAATGACTTTTGCTGCCTTTGCAGAAGCGATATCTCGGGATCGATGGAGAATATTCAAAAGTCGTGAACGAATAAAAAAAGTAAATCTTGGCGGCACAGCCATAGGAACCGGGATTGGGGCGCCTCGTGATTATATTTTTCTGGTTACAGGACATCTGCGAGATATTTCCGGATTGCCTCTGTCCAGAGCTGAAAACATGGTTGATTCCACCCAGAACCTGGATTCGTTTGTTGAAGTATCCGGCATGCTCAAAGCCTGTGCGGTCAATCTTATGAAAATCTCTTCAGACCTGCGTTTGCTTGCAAGTGGCCCGGACACCGGTTTTGGTGAACTTTCTCTCCCGGCACTCCAGGCGGGTTCATCAATTATGGCGGGGAAAATAAATCCGGTAATGCCGGAAGCGGCAACCCAGATTTCCCTGCAGGTAATGGGTAATGACCAGACTATCAGCCTTGCGTCCTCTCAGGGACAGTTGGAATTAAATCACCTCCTGCCCCTCATTGCTTACAATATTCTGGAGTCAATAACCTTATTGTCAGGGGCTGTTTGGGGGATGGCAGAGCGTTGTGTTGGTGGCATAACAGCAAATAAAAGGAGATGTTTAGCCCATGTTGAAAAGAGCAATGCCCTGGCCACCGTCCTTGTGCCCGCTTTGGGCTATGAACGGGTTGAGCAACTGGTTAAAGATGCTGGCAACAGTCAAAATTCTTTACAGGAGGAACTTGTCAAGCAGGGAATTGCCTCAAGGGAATTCATAGAGACTCTCCTCTCACCAAAACGGCTTTGCAAACAGGGCTTTACCCGTGATGACCCTCTGATGGGTGGTTGAGTGAGAATCACCATACTATGGTTGAATAATACTCAGCGACAATGCAGACGATCCTAAGCAGAAAAAAAATAGAGTTTTTCCTTGAAGGTGGAGATGACAGTACCCTTTTTACTCATGCCAATACTGTTAAACGAGTAAATATGGGAATGGAAGTGTACCTTCGTGCGGTGGTTGAGTTCTCCAACTTCTGTTGCAAAAAATGTCATTACTGCGGATTGCGTGCACCAAACAGGTGTCTTGAAAGATATAGACTGACACCTGCTGAGATTTTGAAGGCGGTTGATCTTGCTGTTGTTAAAGGAGCTGCTACGATAGTGCTTCAGTCAGGTGATGATTACCAGTACTCCAGTGATGACATAGGGGCTCTTATAAAAAGAATAAAAGCGCGTCATGATGTTGCCGTTACACTGTCGCTGGGGGATCGGGAGGAATATGAGTATGCATACTGGTTTAAGTGCGGTGCGGATCGAGCCCTGATAAAACTCGAAACAACTGATCTGGAACTGTTTCGTAAATTTCGTCCGGGAGAAAATTTTGAAGAACGCCTGCACAGGATCAACTTTCTTAAAGCAATCGGCTACGAGGTCGGATCGGGAGTAATCGCCGGATTTCCGGAGTCGTCCACCGCTTCCGCATGTGATGACATACTGTTCTTGTCGGAACTTGATCTTGAAATGATTGCTGTGGGGCCTTTTATCCCCCATCCGGATACCCCTCTATCGGTGGCTGACCCAACTGGAAATTTGAATCTTTCTGACCGAATAAACAGTATATTACGCATCTTTAATCCATTTGCCAATATACCGGCGACATCCGCTTTGGATAGTTGCGCTTTCAATGGCAGAAAACTTGCTCTTCTCAGGGGGTGTAACGTGCTTATGCCTTCAGTAACTCCAGATATTCACAGAAAAAGATATAGCATATATCCGGGGAAAAATTCAGTCTCCGTAGACAAAACAGATTCCATGGTTTCTGCCCGGAAAGTTATTCTCTCTCTGGGGCTGATCCCCAGTAAATCTAAAGGTTTTTCAAAAAAGACAAGCTTATGCCAACTAAGACACCGCGTGGAATGCGCCTGATAATTACTCTTGTCGGCAGCCGTAATGCTGGCAAATCTTCCCTGATTAATGCCCTTACCAGTCAGGACATCGCCATCGTTTCGGATCAGGCAGGGACGACAACTGACCCGGTGGCGAAGCAATACGAGTTACTCCCCCTGGGCCCTGTAACATTTTACGATACTGCCGGACTGGGTGATACGGGAGAGGTGGGTAAGTTAAGGGTAAGAGCAACATTAAAAACTCTCTGGCGGACAGATATCGCCATATTAGTCGTGGGGGAGGAAGGAATCACGAAACATGAAGAAAAGATAATGCAAACGATCAGAGAACTCGGCGTTTCTTTTTTTATTGTCTTCAATAAGCTGGATATTCGTCCCCCATCTTCTAAAGATATTGAGTTTTGTAAGGCTCAGGGGTATTTTTTTATGTCTGTGTCTGCAAAAAGTGGTGAAGGCATTCAACAGTTGCGTGAGGAAATAATTGATTTTGCTCCGGCAGAAATAAAGTGTGAACCTGTTCTGGCGGCTGACCTGATTACTGAGGGAGATTGGGTATTGTGTGTGACACCAATCGACCTTGCTGCACCAAAAGGAAGACTAATTCTGCCGCAGGTTCAGGTTCTTCGAGAAATACTGGACTGCGATGCAGTGGCTGTTACTGTTAAGGAACGAGAGATAGAAGAGGCTTTCGCCAATCTCAAACGCCCTCCGGCTCTCGTGATTACTGATTCTCAGGTAGTCTTGAGCGTTTCCGGCGATGTTCCTGACACTATTCCACTGACGACCTTCTCCACCCTGTTTGCCCGCTTTAAAGGCGATCTTCCCTGTCTCGTTGAAGGGGCGGCAGCCATTGATACCTTAAATGATGGTGATACTGTTCTTGTAGGGGAAGCCTGCTCCCATCATGCGGTTGCAGATGATATCGGCCGGGTGAAAATTCCTCGATGGATTTCACAGTACACCGGAAAAGAGATTGACTATGAGGTATATGCCGGGCATGATTTTCCGGAAAACCTGGAACGCTTCAAACTTGTTATTCATTGCGGTGCCTGCATGATCAATCTAGCGGAAATGGTAAGACGAATGAATGAATGCAAGCGTCGGGGAGTGCCGATAACCAACTATGGTGTGGCCATTTCAAAAATCCAGGGAGTACTTGAACGCATTGTTGCTCCATTTGACATTGATGTCAGGACGGTCAATGCCAAAACTATTTCCGCTGCCCAAAGCATGGATAAACAAACCCCATGAGAAACTCCCTGTTTCTCACACCTCCATGTGTTTGTTCTGGTTATTTCTGGTAATTATCTGTTATTTTATGGCTCTTATTGGCAAACGTTTACCCTTTAGGGTATTCAACATCTGAATTTATAAAGACCAGTGGAGTGGTAGAAGAATGATAACGGGATCCCGCCGGAGTTTTTTAACAACAAAAGAAACTGCAGAATTACTGAATGTGAACGAGAAGATGATTTACTCTCTCGTGAATGAGAAGGGACTTCCTGCAAGCAAAGTGACAGGGAAATGGCTTTTTCCGCGCAGATTGGTGGAGGAATGGTTGGAGGCGCATATCCAGAATTACAAGCCGGGAATTCACGGTTTTTCCTCTGACAATGGTCTCCTGCTTCTTGCAGGGAGTGACGACCCTCTGTTCCAGAAAACGTTGTCACTTTTCCATAGCAAAAGAAAAGAAACGACGGCGTTTTTTGCCAATCTGGGAAGCATGGGAGGTCTGGTCAGCATGAGGCGGGGTCTCTGTCATATCGGAGTATGTCATTTATTGCAGGATGATGAGAATGGTTACAACTTCAGATTTGCTGAGCAGGAACTGGACAAACCGCCAGTGTTTGTCAATTTCAGCAGGCGGGAGCAGGGAATCGTTATTCGGAAAGGTAATCCTGCAAACATCACTTCTGTAAATGATTTTGCAAGGGATGATATTCGAATTGTAAACCGCCCGCTCGGCACAGGGACAAGGCTCTTACTCGATTACGAAATAGGCAGATCAAAAATCACAACAGAACAGATATCCGGCTATGATATTGAGGTGTCAAGGCATCTGGACGCAGGACTGGAGGTGATGGCAGGGAGAGCAGATGCTGCACCGGCAATTCGAGCAGTCGCAGGAATTTTAGGGCTGGATTTTATTCCCTTGCGCTGGGAGCGTTTTGATCTGTTAATCAGCAGGGAACGGTTTTTTGAAAAAGGTGTCCAGAATTTTATCAGTTTGCTTCATGAAGAAGATTTCAGGCAACTAGCGAAATCGTTTGAAGGATATGATGTTTCATTATGCGGGAAAATGTTGTTTCCCGATAACTTTAATTCAGAGGAATGAAAAATGAGAAAATGTATAATTACCGGACTGGGAGTGTTTCTGTTGCTCTTGATGTCATCTGCTAATGGCTGGAGTGCGGATAAAGTTTTGAAGATGTACACCACCACAAGCACACAGTCTTCAGGTCTTTTGGATATTCTTTTGCCAGAGTTTAAGAAAGACACAGGAATCAAGGTGAAGCTTATTGCCAAGGGAACAGGGGCAGCAATACGTGATGGAAAGGACGGGAATGTGGATATTATTTTCGTCCATGCAAAAGGGCGTGAAATGGCATTTGTGAAAGAGGGTTTTGGCGCAAAACGCTATCCGGTGATGTATAACGATTTTGTCATACTGGGACCGGCAAAAGATCCTGCAGCTGTCAAAACTGTAAAGAAGGCGGCCGATGCTCTCAAGGCCATAGCAGAGACAAAACAGCAATTCATTTCCCGTGGAGATGACAGCGGCACGCATACAAAGGAACAGGCCTTGTGGGCTGCAAGCGGAGTTACTCTTGAAGAAGTGAGTCAGACTATAATCAAAAAGGGGAAAGAGGTGAAGATTCTTTCCAGGCGCCCCGCAAATTCCGATGACTGGTATATTTCTATTGGCCAGGGTATGGGAAAAGTCATTACCTATGCCGATGAAAAACAGGCATATACTCTTGCTGATCGTGGAACATATATCAAGTATAAATATGGAAAAACTCCAGCCATCGATCTTGTTGTTTTAAGTGAAGGTGATGCTGAGCTTGCAAATCCATACGGCATTATTCCAGTAAATCCGAAGAAACATCCGCATGTACAGTATGATCTGGCCATGCAATTTGTTAACTGGATCACTGGAGCAAAAGGCCAGAAACTTATTGCTGATTATAGATTGGAAGGGAAACAGCTTTTTTATCCTGATGCAAAGTAATATGGTAATTGTTTATTAGATGGTGGTCATCTTTTATTGACCATTGCAACTGAGCAGTAACGCAATTTGTTAAGAACAAAAAGGGTCAAGTCGGCTTTTACCTTTTCTCTTTCTTTTTTTCGCGCAGCGCAAACTGAGGACCACCATCCGATTTACCGACCAATCATCCACGCAGCAAAACGTCACTGTCGCCGAAGACCCTTCAATTATGTTTGGTGGCACCCTGGAGTGGAGTGGTATCTTAAAAGTAGACACTAAAAGTGTGCGAATTATAATCAGCATACAGGAGGTGTTACTGTGGTTAAAAAGACAAAGAAGAGATACACAAAAGAGTTCAAGCAAGAGGCTGTCAATCTTGTTGAGAAGCAG
>JAJRQL010000196.1 GCA_024280265.1 Deltaproteobacteria bacterium | reverse complement strand
TGATACCAAAACTGATGGAGCCAGATATGCGATGGAGTTATAAAACTGTCCATTTCAGCCTGAAAAAGGAAGGATTCCTTGGCAGTGTATTTCTTGACGAAGCTGAAATAGAGATATCTTTAAATGAATTTGGAAAATCCGGATGGGAGTTGGTTTCCTTTATGGAGGTAAATGATGGCCTGATTGCTGTTTTCAAACAACCTTTAGCCAGTGGTATCCCGGACCTCAGTAAGCTGGATCAGGAAGATGATAAGATAGCTGAACAGCCGGAACCAGAACCTCTCCCTGTGAAAGCAGAGCCTGAAGAGGATATACCGAAAGAATCTGAATCTCTGACGCAGGAGGTCGAGGTTAAGAATAGTAATGCAGATAATAAATCAGGCTCTGATGATGAAGAGGGAGACGTGGGGTCTATCAGAATATTTTGATTTTTGAGGCATGGTACTGACAATGCAAAATTTGTGAAAATGAAAACCGTTACAGACGAAACTCGTGACCTGCAATCCTGGATGGTAGCCATTCGACAGCATATCCATGAGAATCCTGAGGTTTCGTTTGATGAGTTTGAGACAGCAGAGTATATCAGTGCCAGGCTTAAAGAGATCGGTGTTTCCTGTAAAAAAGGAATTGGAACCACAGGTGTTATCGCTGAGATTGGGCCGGATAATGTTCCCTGCACTGTGGGATTACGGGCAGACATGGATGGACTTCCTATCCAGGAAGAGACAGGATTGGAGTTTTCCTCCAGAAATTCCGGTGTGATGCATGCTTGCGGCCATGACGGGCATGTTGCCATGCTCCTTGGTGCCGCACGACTTCTGCTTGAAATGGATCTGCCAGGAAAGGTACGACTTCTCTTCCAACCCGCTGAGGAGAGCGGAAGTGGTGCTGAGAAAATGATCAGGGAAGGGGCGATAAAGGACCTTTTGGCAATATTTGGCGGCCATATAGACACCCATTATAAAACTGGAGTAATCACTGTTGACGAGGGAATAGTATGTGCCTATGCTGATCCTTTTATTATTCGTTTAAACGGCAGTGGGGGGCATGCTGCCAGGCCCCATGAGTGCAAAGATGCCATTGTCGCGGCAGCAGGCCTCATTACTACATTGCAGTCTCTGGTCTCCAGAGAGATTGATCCTAGTCATTCAGCAGTATTAACCGTTGGTAAAGTTGTGGCTGGCGAAATCCATAATGTTATTGCAGATAAGGCGGTGATAGAGGGAACTATCCGCAGCACCCATCCTGATACTCGAAAAAAGCTTATCTCCGGTCTTTCCCGGATGGTTGAGGCTTCAGCCGAATATTACGGTGTTCAACCCGCTATTTTCTTTCCAGACAGCCTGCCAGCTGTTGTGAATGATTGTAAAAGTGCAGAGACAGCAAGATGTGCGGCGTCCCGGGTGGTGGCTGTAGATCACGTACTGTCACAGGGCCCCTCGAGCCTCGGTGGAGAGGATTTTTCATTTTATCAGCAGGAGATCAGTGGCTGTATGGTACGCTTTGGTGCCAGACCCTCTACGGTTGCAGGTCCTGCGCACAGTCCCACTTTTGAATTCGATGAGAATGTTCTCTTAATAGGTGCTGCCTGGTATGCCGAAGTTGCCATGGTCTTTTTACAGAATATGACGAAAGAGTAAGTTTTTAAAAGGAGCCTCAATGACAACTGGAGCAAGGCGCACTCCACTGCTATTTATTCCAAGCCCTACCTATTCTCTCGGGGTTGAGCTTGAATTTCAGACTCTTGACAGAGGAAATCTCAGCCTTGCGCCTCTTGCCCCTGTTCTTCTTGAAAATGCGCCTGCCATACTGAAGCCCCGCATAACGCATGAGTGGATACGATCCATACTCGAGATTCGTACCGGAATCTGCTGCTCTTTGCGTGATGTCGAAAATGATCTCCTTGAGACCTGTTCCATGGCGGAGGAACTGGCCCTTGATAATAATTGCATGCTCTACGCCGCTTCTCTTCACCCCTTCGCCAAGCCGGAAGACCAGCTTTTGACTAACGATTCCCGTTATGAACGCATTATGGAAGAGTTACAGATCGTTGGTCGTCGTTTTATCTCACAGGGGTTTCATGTTCATGTGGGGATGATTGACGGGGATACGGCAATTAAGGTGTGTGATAAAATTCAACCCTATTTACCACTCTTTTTAGCTCTTTCAGCGTCTTCTCCTTTTTATCAGGGCAAGGATACAGGTCTTATGTCCTACCGGACTAAACTCTTTGAGGCACTTCCCCTGGCAGGTATTTATGAGGAAATTGGGGATTGGGATCGTTTTCGTTCAGATGTCAATCTCCTTCAGGATGCCGGGGTGATAGAATCCATAAAAGATCTCTGGTGGGATGCCAGACCCCATCCTGAATTTGGAACCCTTGAAATTCGGGCCTGTGATCTGCCAACCCAGTTTGGAGATATTTTAGGACTCACCGCCCTTATTCAGAGCTTTGTGGCGACCCTTGCTGAGTCAAATGTTAAGACCTATGCTTGTAATCAGCAGTTTCTGAGGAGCAATAAGTGGCAGGCAGTGAGATACGGACTTGATGGAATATTCTTTGATCCACTCGGTTTTCTTGGTGGCGGTAAAATGACTATTCGTAAAGCTGTTCATGTGCTGATTGAAAAAGTTGACTTCATGGTGCAGAGATTTGGATCGAAGAGATATATTAATATGCTGAATAGAATTCTTGAGCAGGGAACGGGGGCTGATTGTCAGCGGCGTGTCTATGCTGAGACTAATGATTTTCAACGGGTCATACAAACTTTACATGAGAAGTTCTGGAAATGAGTAAATATTCTAAATCCATTGTGGCCTCGGGCCATCCGCTGGTCAGCGAAGCGGCTGCACTTATTTTGCGGGGTGGCGGGAACGCATTTGATGCCGTGGTTGCAGCAGGATTCGCCTCCTGTGTAGTTGAACCGGCTTTGAATAGTCTGGGTGGAGGAGGGCTTTTGCTGGGGCATTCAGCAAAAGTTGGTCAGAATCTGTTTTTTGACTTTTTTGTGGATACGCCAGGGCTTGGGTTGGAAAAAAGTGTTGAAGAGCCACATTTCTTCCCGGTTACAGTGCACTTTTCCGGGAGTAAACAGGATTTTAACGTTGGGCTTGGCTCTGTGGCAGTGCCGGGAACATTGAAAGGACTTCTTCATATCCATAAACGTTTGGGGTATATGGATCTTGTCGAGGTTATAGAACCTGCTGTAAGTCTTGCTAAGGGGCACCTTCTTAATAAACAGCAGGCTTATTTTCTTAAATTACTTTATCCAATAATGATTCTCTTCCCTGAGGGGCGCGCTGTTTATGAGCCTTTTGGGCGGTATCTTAAGGAAGGGGAGATCCTGATAAACCAACAACTTGCAGCCTTTATCAGTAACATTGCTGAAAACTTTGGGGAAGAATTTTACAGGGGAGAAATAGCAGAAAAAATAGAACGTGAAATGGTACAAAAAGATGGACTGCTGACCCGTAGGGATCTTTCTCAATATAAAGTGAAAGAAAGACCTCCCCTCAAGGTACCTTTTCGGGAACATACTCTTTTTACCTCCCCTGAACCCTCCATGGGAGGTGCTCTGATTGGTCTGTCCCTGTCGCTGCAGTCTTTATATGGGCGACCTGATTTTACGTTCGGAACGGCTGATTATCTTCTCTATGTTACAGATATTATGCAAAAGGTTGAGGAAATGCGAGCCAATGGGTTCTCATGCGCTGATGATCTGGAAAGTTTTCTCCGTAAAAACTGTAATTCTGATGTTTGCAAAGGAGTAAAAATGTTCACACGGGGTACCACTCATATCTCCATTTCGGACAAGGCGGGGAACTGTGCTGCCATGACCTGTTCAAACGGTGAGGGGGCAGGATATTTTGCGCCGGATACCGGGGTGATGCTTAATAATATGATGGGGGAGGATGATCTGCACCCTGATGGATTCCACTCAAGCCCACCTGGACAGCGTGTGGGATCAATGATGTCACCATCACTGCTTATTCAGGGAGGAAACGTTAAACTGGTGATTGGCAGTGGGGGATCAAAGCGTATCCGTACAGCCGTCACTCAGGTACTTGGCCAGGTTGTTGATCTTCAAAGAGGGCTTCAGGAATCGGTTGATGCTCCCAGGCTGCATTGGGATGGAGAAGTAGTGCAGATGGAACCAGGATTTCCCCAGGATAATGTTGCTCTGCTCAGGAAAAAGTTTCCAGTAAATGAATGGCAGTCAAAGGGGGTATATTTTGGAGGGGTTCATGCTGTTATCCCTGGTGTCAGAGGGGCAGCAGACAGTAGACGAGGTGGGAAGGTAATCGAAATTACCTGAAGAGGGCTTTCGTGTGTATATTGTTCGCACCATGTGTCCTGTCTGGGTAAAAAGGATACAACTCTGGTGTGGGAGATACTGTTGTTTTTGTTTGTTCATTTTTAAAATATACGGAAAAGCGGTTAGATGCCTGCTTCGTGGATTCTGGCACGTATGTTGTAATAATATATGAAAAATGATTTTCATTTTTTTCTTCCCCTCCCTAACCCCTTTGGTCTGTTCCAAAGGGGTTTTTTTTGCTTGTTTTTAGGGTGAAGATCCTTCATGATGTGTTGTCGTGTTCTGAGTCTCACATGATATTGTGGTGTTGTCCTTTTGTTTCTTGAAATCCTGTTTGCAGAGGATATCATTGACAAACAGTTTCAGGAATCTGTAGTAGGACTGAAGAGGGCACTTCATGTGAATTGAAGACAGGCCTGTTCGCTGTGATCGGTAAGCGCCCTGCAAACCCCATCTTTTTTCTCCTACCACGCCCTGACATATTGACAGAAGAAAATCTCCGACCCGTCCCGGCAGCAGACTCTGTTGGTTCCGGTCCAGGTGGAGAGAATACCACGACGCAACCAGCTCGCACCAGCCTCGGGAATAAAAATCTTCCTGAATGATCGTCTTGCCGTAGAGTTGCCGAACACTTTTCATCGAAAGCATGTTCAAAATTCTTTACTGGGACCGCAACGGATTGACCTGGAGTGGACACCGGATCGCTTTAAACGTTGGGCGCAAAGATTGGTCAGAAAACTGTCATTTTAACTGAACTCATCCTGTTAAAAAGAGCATACCCACAACAGACTCCCAGGTATGGATTTGTTTGTGGTTCGGTTTTGTGCCGGTTGACACTGCAATGGCAGCTGAGTATTATGGTATCTGGTTAAAAATGGCCATGGAAAAAGAAAATATGTGGAGAATATGATGGAATCTTTTGACGCCCTGTTGGAGAGATCAACCAAGGTACATGGACATATTTGCGCAGGACAGGTGATAGGAGTTCGAATGTCCATGCTTGGACTTGAGTCTATTGGTATTGTTGATCCAAGAGGTCTTGATAGAAAAAAACTCTATGTTCTGGTTGAAATAGATCGCTGTGCAACTGACGCCATTCAGTCTGTTACCGGTTGCAGTCTCGGTAAGCGTTCCATGCGCTGGATAGATTATGGTATTATGGCCGCCACCTTTGTTAATCTCGATACCGGTAAAGCAGTTCGTATTGTGGCCAGAGAGGAATCTCGGGAGCTTTCCAAAAAATACTGTCCTGAAGTTGAGAATAAATACCAGAGACAGTTGGATGCTTATCGGGTTATGCCCCAGGAAGAACTCTTTACGGTAGATGAGGTGCAGGTTCATATTCCTGAAGAAGATTTGCCCGGAAGACCTTTGAAACGGATTCAGTGTGAAAGCTGCGGCGACTGGGTTCAGGATTGTCGTGATGTTGAATGTGATGGTAAAAATATCTGTCGTGGTTGTGCTAATGGTAAATATTACCGGTATTTACAATAAAAAATATAATGATAACATTACTTGATTATGGCGCTGGGAATGTTCGCAGTGTCAGGAATGCAATTGCAAAACTTGGCTATACTGTGCAGGATGTTAACAGTCCTGCAGATATTCTTAACGCCGAACGGTTGATCTTTCCAGGTGTTGGCAGTTATGGCTCCGTGATGGAACGTTTGCGTTGGGATGGCTATGTGGAGCCGCTGATAGAACGAATTAAATCCGATAAACCCGTCTTAGGGATTTGTGTTGCTCTTCAGGCGTTGTTTGAGGGAAGTGAGGAGTCGCCGGGAGTTGCAGGTCTTTCAATATTGAAGGGACAGGTGAAACGATTTCCTGCTTCTTCGCTTTCTGTGCCGCAGATTGGCTGGAATGGGGTGAACCTGCACAGGGAATCATCCCTTTTCTCAGGCTATAATGACGAGAAACTCTACTTTGTGCACTCTTACTGCGCGCTTCTGGAAGATGCAGATAAGGAGTGGCTGCTCACAACCACCAATTATGGTCTGGAGTTTGTGAGTGGCGTTCAGAAAGGTAATGTTGCAGCTTTTCAGTTTCACCCGGAAAAAAGTGGGGCAGCCGGTCTTAATCTCCTTGGTAACTACCTGCAATCCGGTAATAATGAAAGTGTTGTGGTGTCATCCCCCAAGGTAACTGGGAGTCAGAGCGAAACCAGGGTGGCCAGGAGAGTGGTGGCCTGCCTCGACGTGCGAGCTAATGACAATGGTGATCTGGTTGTTACCAAAGGTGATCAATACGATGTGAGGGATAAAGGCGAGGTACGTAATCTTGGGAAACCTGTTGAGCTTGCTAAACGGTACTATGAAGAAGGTGCCGATGAAATCACATTTTTGAATATTACCGGATTCAGGGACTTTCCCATGCAGGATCAGCCTATGCTTGAGGTTCTGCAAAAGACATCAGAACAGGTCTTTGTACCCTTGACGATTGGTGGCGGAATTCGCGAATTTACGGACAGTAATGGCAGGGAGTACACCTCTCTTGATGTGGCGTCAGAGTACTTTCGTTCTGGTGCCGACAAGATTTCCATTGGGTCCGATGCCTGTTACACTGCGGAAGAATATCTGAGAACCGGTAAGAAGAGTGGTAAAAGCTCCATCGAGCAGATATCCATGGTATATGGATCCCAGGCAGTGGTGATTTCTGTGGATCCCAGGCGTGTTTATGTGAAAAGTCCCGAAGAGACAGAACATAATTGTATTGAGACCACGGTACCTGGTCCGGATGGTGAAAAATACTGCTGGTATCAATGTACGGTCAGGGGGGGGCGGGAAGGGCGTGATCTGGATGCTGTAGAGCTCGCTTCAAGTTGTGAGGCCCTTGGAGCAGGTGAGATTCTTCTGAACTGTATTGATAAGGATGGAACCAACAGTGGTTTTGATTTTGAACTGATCAATCATGTGAAAAGTGCTGTAACAATCCCGGTGATAGCCTCGTCAGGAGCCGGATCTGCGGCTCATTTTGTTGAAGTCTTTCTCGAGACTGGGGCTGAGGCCGCACTCGCTGCAGGAATATTCCACCGAAAGGAGGTGCCCATTGCTGAGGTGAAGGAGGCTCTTTCTCAGGCAGGGGTTGAGATAAGGTAATTATTTGTGATGTAGAAGAAAAAGGCCTGGCAGATATACTTTGTCAGGCCTTTTTTTGTGCCATGAAATTTTGTTTGATCAGAATGTCCACTATTGATTAGGAAATCGATTGCAATAGATGCGGCGTAGCCCAGTGTAATTACAGGAATCCATTTTTCTTGGTCTTGATTGGAAAATCGAGGGATAGAGATAAAAAAGTACATCATGACAAGGTCGTAAAAACCTGAAATTGTAGATGGCTGAGTAAAAAACTACGGTTACGTACAAAAATTAGAAATGGAGGGTCTAAATGAAACATTTCCGAAAAGAGTTGTGGTGTGAGGTAAAGACAAGAAGAGAGTTCATTAATATTACACCGGAAGTTGAGGCCTGTCTGCGGGAAAGCGGGATACGGAATGGCTTGCTTCTTTGTAATGCCATGCATATTACCGCTTCAGTCTTTATCAATGATGATGAGTCCGGTTTGCACCATGATTATGAGGTGTGGCTGGAAAAACTTGCTCCCCACGCACCTGTAGAACAGTACCGGCATAATGGATACGAGGATAATGCAGATGCCCACATGAAACGGCAGATTATGGGGCGTGAAGTTGTGGTTGGGATAACAGATGGACAACTTGATTTTGGAACCTGGGAACAGATTTTTTATGGTGAATTTGACGGGCGCAGAAGAAAAAGAGTCCTGGTGAAAATTATTGGTGAATAGGTTATTAATTGCTGGGACAGTCAGTATGGTTCAGCAGGCTGCAGGCTTTTCCAGAGTGAAGAACATCCTGGTTATAGTCGTTGTTCTGGTTGTTTTTTGGGCCGAGCATGTTTGCGAGAAGCAGTTTGATCACGAGGAATATGGCGGACGGGTCGGACTCATTTTACGTTTTGGTACTGTTGTGAATCGGCTCGGGCTGGCAGCTGGCGGATTTATGGCAGGTGACGGGGTACAGTTGAATGCACATACTGGATGGTATTATGATATCTCAAGTTTTGGGCCACCACGGTCAGGGGCAGAGCTGGTTAAGTATTGGGGGTGTTGTTGCCTGGGGAGAGGGACAGGGTTGGAATAATACCTTTATTAATCCAGTCAGTAACCAGACTGGTATAAAATACAGTCTGGCGTACGCCTATAATTATTACTTTGATCAGATTTACACCAGCCAGCCAGGGTACAATTGCATTACAGATTGATACGTTTCTCTGTATTACTGAAAATGATGCGTTTGGTTCTCAGGGTGGTGATAAATATCGTACGGGTGCCTTGAAACTTGCATTTCAAGATGAGGATGAGCAGTTTGCCCTGAACACGATTCTGTGGACTGGTAATGCATCAAAAGATATTCAACGCATAAAAGACAGCAGTTATCCTGGGCGATATGGTTGTAAAGATCTCAGTGATTCCCATTATGGTAATTTCAGCAACGGACTGTTACATCTTCAATATGGGAGGTTATCGGAGACTACCAAGAGGTTGACGTGGGTTTAGGTGTTGACGCTGAACAGGTTCGTCATTTGTTACAGAATAAAATCATGCATGATATGTAGTTTGTTCCGGAAAAGATGATGACCACCAAAAATCTGCATGTCCCCATGCTCGACGATAAGGGAGATTCATATATTTTTCAGGAGAACCAGATTGTCAGAATGTCACAGTTCTTTTTTTATATGACTATGAACCCTCAATTTGTTTTATTGAGTGGACTTAACACAATCGGAAGATTATCGAATAATCCTGTAGTAACGGAGTGGAAGTGGTGTTCCAGGTGAAACCCAAAACAGCACTTCCTGACCGGCTACTCATGTCATGAGCTTAAGTAATGTAATAAATATGTGGGGTGGGCTAATTACCTGCTTAGCAGGGAACAGTCACAACCCTGTGAGCTTGCCCGGAGGCTTGAGCTGCAAAGAAAGGAATTATCTGCTCACCCATTGCTTTGGTGGTTGAGGCTACCTGGTGAAACACTGACTGGTCACCTTTTGTTTCAAGCTCTACTATTTCCCAGCAGTCAGCGGCTGGGGCGAGTATCTGCATAAATTTGAGGTGTTGAGTGTGGCCACAGCGTGTGTCTTTGATGTGGCCCAGAATGGGACACCCCAAGAGTGCCATGTCACCAATGAGGTCCAGTACCTTATGGCGGATAAATTCATCTGAAAAGCGTAAGCCGCCTTCATTGAGAACGGAATCTCTGTCCCAGTGGATGGCTATGACGTTATCAAGATTACCACCTTGGGCAAGACCATTGGCCCAGAGTTCTTCAACCTGTTCAACATATCCGAAGGTCCTGGCCCGAGAAATCTCTTTTGCAAATTTTTCGGCACTGAGGTCCAGGGAATAGGCTTGAGTTTTGATGAAAGAGTCCTCAAAGTGGATTTCACCACTGACCTTAAAACCTTTGTACGGAAGTATTGTTATCTCAGCATCACCGTCTTTAAGGGTTATTTCTTTAGTGATACGTAGAACTTTACGCATAGCCTTCTGTTTTTTGAGGCCTGACTTTTTAAGTAGGAGCATAAAAGGACCGGCACTTCCATCCATGATGGGTACTTCGGCATTGTCTATTTCAATGTAGGCATTATCAACGCCAAAGCTCTGCAGGGCGGCCATAAGATGTTCGGTGGTGGATACATACATTTCCCTATGGGCAATGGTGGTTGCCAGTCTGGTGTCAACAACTTTATCCATATGCGCCGGGATACCATTTTTATCATCAAGGTCTGTGCGAAAGAAATGAATTCCTGAATGTTCAGGGGCTGGTTTTATGGTGAGGTTCACGGGGTCACCAGAATGCAGTCCCACTCCATAGCAACTGACAGTTTTGTTAATAGTATGTTGATGGGGTTCCAGTGGAATAGAGCTCATTGTGAATCCTTATATATGTTAATAAAATAGTATGTTTCGTTGACTTTCTGTTAGTATGGTGCAATAACTGTTCCGTTTGGTGGCTATTCGCGTGGGTTGGTTGTGACTGTTGTGAAAAGACCTAAATACAGGAAAATGAATCAGTGTGTAGTTTTTTTAAAAAGAATGGCTGCTGTGTCAGCAATGACACAACAGGGTGAAAAATGACATCTTTCTTGGGAATTGTGTGTATCAGGATGACGGGAAAGTGGTGCTGATCCAATCTTGAAAAAAGGTCTTAAATACAGCATCCGGAGTAACCGTCATTTTCAGGCTGAAACAGGGAAGGCTGAAGGTGCTTCTCTGAAGTTTTACCATATCTTTTTCGGTTGTGATAATTCCTTTTGCATTGCTGTTACGGGCCTGGTCTTCTATCATTTTTATGATAGATGGGGTCAGTGCTTGATGATCTTTCAGGGACCTGAATCCTGAAATGGGGATATCGTTTTGTGTAAGACATTCTTTGAAAAGTTCTGGTTGGGCAATTCCGCAGAAAGCATAAAGGGGGGGAGGCAGCTCCTGTAGTTCCAGTTCATGATCACCATCAAGTGAGTGGGCAGCAGTTGCCTCATATGTGGTGAAGAAGACCTGTTTATCCGGAAATTTGTCATTCAGGAGTTCCCTGAATTGTTCGGCCCGCAACTTTAGGGAATCGGTGATACCTGTGATCACGAAAGCGTTACAACGCCTGAGAGAATTGACGGGTTCGCGCAGATCGCCACCCGGAAATACTCTACTGTTCCCTGCAAGGGAGGCTGCGCTGAAAAGGACAAGGTCAAGATCTCGGGCAACTGCCATGTGCTGGAAGCCATCATCGAGAATCAATACATCGCAACCGAGCTCTTCAACTGCATATCTACAGGGCAATATTCGTACAACTCCTGTGAGTACAGCAACACCAGGGAGATTTTTTGCAAGGAAACAGGGTTCGTCTCCTGCTGCCATGGCATTCATGAAAATGCGGTCTCCATCAGAAACAACATTGACCTTTTCTCCTGCTGCTCCACCATATCCTCTTGAGATAATGGCAGGTTTACGATTTTTGGCAAGAAGCACCGAGGCCAGCAAACCCACCACCGGAGTTTTACCAGTCCCTCCCATGGTCAGGTTCCCAACTGAAATTACGGGGACCCCAAGTTTGTGACGCTTCTTGACCCCTTTAAGGTAGAATGATTCTCTCAACCTCATTATAGCTGAGTAGATGGGGCTGAAAGGGCGGCCGAAGAAGTAGAGAGCTGAAAATTTTTGTGACATATTCTCGTGAGGCAATTATTGTGCTTCCAAATTCGTTTCTATCGTGCAAAAAAGACGTGACTTTTCATCGATTGCGATTAATGTGAACTTCTTTTTTTTGACTTAATCAAGTGTTAATGATACTAACATTTGTAGAGAGTTTCAGCCCTATTTTGTGACCTGCTCCTCTTTTTTGACACAGCTTGCAAAGGGGTAAAGATTAAATTCCTTATTATTGGAGAAAACAATGCGCCCAGGATTAAAGAAAAAGATGTTTGTCGCAGCGGTTGCTTTGGGTTTTACCATTGCGCTTCCTTTCGCCGGATTTGCTGGAGATACTATTAAACTTGGAGTTGCCGGTGCTCAGAGTGGCGATCTTGCATCGTATGGTCTGCCAACAGTAAAAGCGGCTGAGCTTGTTGTGGCCCAGTATAATGCCAATGGTGGTATCAATGGAAAAAAAGTAGAGCTGCTCATTGAAGACGATGTGTGTAAGCCTGAAGTTGCCACCAATACTGCAACCAAGCTTGTTACAGATGGTGTGGATGTTGTTCTTGGCCACATTTGCTCAGGTGCAACAAAAGCTGCTCTTCCTATTTATAAGGAGGCTGGAGTTGTTGTTATGTCACCTTCTGCAACCAATCCCGGCCTTACCCAGTCCGGTGATTATCCGAACTTTTTCAGGACTATTGCCTCTGATGACTCCCAGGCTAGAACAGAGGTTGAGTTCGCCATTAACGTTATTGGTGCCAAAAAGATTGCAGTGATCCATGATAAGGGTGATTACGGTAAGGGACTTGCAGAATTTGCAAAGCAATTTATTGAAGAGTCAGGAAAGGCTGAGGTCGTCCTTTTTGAAGGGGTGACTCCCGGTGCTGTTGATTACACAGCAATCGTCCAGAAAATTAAACGCAAAGGTGCCGATGCCGTAATTTTTGGTGGATACCATCCCGAGGCTTCTAAAATTGTATCCATGATGAAAAAGAAACGCATGAAAATAACTTTTATTTCTGATGATGGTGTTAAAGATGATACCTTTATCAAAGTGGCTGGCAAAATGCCGAAGGCGTCTATGCCTCCGGCCCTCAGGACAACTCTCAAAACCCCCTTTCTGCAAAAGCTATTGCGGAGCATAAAAAAGTTTATGGAGAAGATCCAGGCGCCTTCTACGAGAATGCCTACTCTGCTGCCCTCGCTCTCCTTAATGCCATCGATAAAGCTGGCTCTACTGAAATGGCCGCTGTTGTAAAGGCTCTCCAGACTGAAAAGGTTGATACTCCTGTTGGAAGGATTCATTTTGACGAAAAGGGCGATGCCGTAGGTGTTGGTTTTGCCATGTATCAGGTACAGAATGGCCAATATGTTGAAGTGAAATAGAAGGTTTTTTTAATAACGTATTTTATTCACGCCTGAAACAGGATAGTTCTGTTTCAGGCGCTTATTTTTTCTGTGGCACCAATTGATATGGATTATTTTGTAGAACTTTTTTTGGCGGACTGACCAGGGGCTCAATTTACGCACTGATTGCCCTTGGCTATACCATGGTATACGGTATTATCGGACTCATTAATTTTGCCCATGGCGAAATTTACATGATAGGAGCATTCACCTCTTTTATCATTGCCACAGTACTTTCCATATATGGATTCCCGGTACTTGCCATTGTGGTGATTGCTGGTCTGGCCGCGGCTGTCTGGTCCAGTGCTTATGGTTATACGGTTGAAAAGATGGCATATCGGCCATTGCGTAAAGCACCACGCCTGGCTCCGCTGATCAGTGCCATTGGAATGTCCATCTTTCTGCAGAACTATGTTCTCCTTGCCCAGACCTCAGATTTCCTGCCTTTTCCAGCACTTATTCCTGAATTTGATTTTATGGAACCGATGGCACATATTGTTGGATCATCCGATCTTGTAATTTTGGTGACAACGACATTGGTGATGCTGGGACTGACTTTTCTTATCAAGTTTACAAAAATTGGCAAGGCCATGCGTGCCACTGCCCAGGACAAAACCATGGCAGTACTGGTCGGGATTAATGTAGATCGGGTGATCTCAGCTACTTTTGTTATTGGTTCGGCACTCGCCGCCATTGGTGGTATGCTCATTGCCTCCCACATTGGCCAGATCAATTTCTATATCGGATTCATAGCAGGGATTAAAGCTTTTACCGCTGCAGTGCTTGGTGGCATTGGATCCATTCCGGGAGCAGTGTTGGGAAGCCTTGTCCTTGGATTGACAGAGAGCTTTGCCACAGGCTATGTCTCTTCTGATTACGAGGATGTCTTTGCCTTCTCACTGCTGGTGTTAATCCTTATTTTTAAACCTTCCGGGCTACTCGGCAAGGCTGAAACCAAAAAAGTGTAATCTGGTAATTAGTAAATGTTTCCTGCAAAAGAACTCAAACGATCAGCATTAATTTCACTCTGGTTCGCTTTTCTCACCTTCCCTATAATGGTTATTAAGGTAGATCCCATTGAGCGAACTGTGAACTGGCGGTGGGATAATATGTTTTTTATCGCCCTTGGCAGTTTTGTGATTTCTATCCTTGCAAAAGTGTATCTGATTCGGAAAGAGAGACGCGCCGGGCTGAAAAAAGTCAGCAAGGCTGTTACCGAACCTTTTGTACAGAGAATATTACGGGAGCCTCGTTTTCTTTACCCTTTAAGTCTTGCGGTTCTCATCTTTGCTGTTGCATTTCCCTTCTTTTTCTCAACCTATCAGACTAATATTATGACTACGGCACTGATGTACGTGGTGTTGGGGCTGGGTCTTAATATCGTTGTTGGTGTGGCGGGTCTGCTTGATCTGGGCTATGTGGCTTTTTATGCCGTCGGGGCATACAGTTATGCCCTTTTAAACCTTCATTTTGACATGGGATTCTGGGCAGTATTGCCCATTGGTGGAATCTTTGCTGCATTTCTTGGTATTCTTCTGGGATTTCCTGTTCTCAGGCTCCGGGGTGATTATCTTGCTATCGTGACTCTTGGTTTTGGTGAAATCATTCGTCTGGTTCTTGAAAATTGGAATGATTTTTCCCAGGGTCCCAGTGGTATCGCCAATATTCCACGGCCAGGATTTTTTGGAATGGATATGAGTTTCGAGTCTGGTATCACTTATATTTATTATATTATTGTGGCGTTGGTGGTTTTTACTATATTCGTTGTAAACAGACTCCAGAGTTCCAGGCTTGGCAGGGCGTGGTTGGCCTTGAGGGAAGATGAAATTGCCTGTCAGGCAATGGGAATCGACAAGACCAAAACCAAGCTTGTCGCATTCAGCCTTGGGGCTTTCTGGGCGGGACTTGTTGGTGTAATTTTTGCGGCCAAAACAACCTTTGTTAATCCTGCAAGTTTTACCTTCCTTGA
>JAJRQL010000195.1 GCA_024280265.1 Deltaproteobacteria bacterium | reverse complement strand
CTGCCTGTGGTATTTAATAAGATATAGAATCAAGAGGATAGAAATGAGTTTTGATCCTGCCATAACCCTGTTCAGCTGCCATTATACTTCTCAGCAGAGCTGCACTGAAGATGGAAAACAACTTGAGCAGCTGGGTTTTCCCGACAGTATTAACCTGATAAGGGTTCCCTGTACCGGAAAACTGCAGATGACCCCCCTGTTTAAGTCCTTTGAGGATGGCGCGGATGGCGTTTATGTTGTTGGTTGTCCCGCTGATGGTTGTCATAATGAGAAAGGCAGCATCCGTGCCGCAAAACGTGTGGATGCCGTGCGAACCGCCCTTGAGGAGCTTGGTGTTGAAGGTGAGCGTGTTCAGATGTATCATCTGCCCCGTGGTCTTCATCCTGAATTTGTTGCAAAAGCCAAAGAGATGGACAGCCGGATTCGCAATCTTGGCCAGGGTCCTTTTTCCAACTAACTTATTGCAGGAAGATATTTTCTGAAAATGCTTGGTGTTCAGGCGGTTGACGGAAATTCCTGTTCGGAAATATGTGGAGTAAATAGATGATTGTTGCAGAACGAAAACCCATGGGAGAAATCATAGAGATGGTTCAGGACTGTAAGAAGGTTCTGGTTCTGGCCTGTCGTGGATGCGTTACAGTCTGTTCTGCCGGTGGCGAGCGGGAAGCGGAAATTCTCTCTTCTCTGATTCGCCTTGGCATGAAAAAGGCTGGCAAATCCATTGAGGTAAGTACTGAAAGTCTGGTTCGCCAGTGTGATCGTGAGTACATTGATGAAATTGATCAGTTTGAAGATGAGTATGACGCCATTGTGTCAACTGCCTGTGGAGTTGGAGTGAATTTTATTTCCAACCTGAAGAAGGGCACCATGGTTTATCCGGCACTGAATACCACTTTTTTCGGTGGATCTGCAGAACAGGGTGAGTGGACTGAGCAATGTTCCGGTTGCGGCGATTGTGTTCTGCACCTCACCGGTGGTCTTTGCCCCGTTGCCCGTTGTGCCAAGAGTCTGATGAATGGCCCATGTGGTGGATCGGTTGACGGACGCTGTGAGATCCACAAGGATGTTGAATGTATCTGGCAATCCATTCATGACCGCCTCGGTTCCTTTGACCGTTCAGCTCAGATGGAGGTTATTGCTCCTATCCGCGACTGGTCGTCTGCCGGCCACGGTGGTCCCAGGAAGGTGGTTCGGGATGATCTGACGCTGTGATGATACCCCGCTGAAACCCTGGGATCATTCAGGGATTATATGAAATGAAAGTCGCTTTTGTGCCACTGGTGCAGGAGCGATTTTTTTGTTTTTTTGTTTTTGTTCTTATGATATGAGGATAGTATGTTGAATCCAGTATGGATTGGAATTTGAGGTGCTCATAAGAATACGATAGTCCACATGAAAAACCAAAAATGCACATCCATCGATTTACAGGAGGCCCGGGATCTGATTGTCCGGGCAGCATCTGTCCTGGATGCTGTGGAGGTCAGTCTTGCTGAAAGCCTTTACCGTTATCCTGCCTCTGATTTGCTGGCCGGGGAAGATCTGCCCGGTTACGATCAGTCCCTGCGTGATGGCTATGCCATTGCTGAGTCTGACGACAATTCTTCCTTTGTGGTTGTCGATGAGGTGGCAGCAGGGGATACCCGGAAACTGTCTCTGAATCCTGGCCAGGCTGTAAGGATTATGACCGGGGGGTTGATTCCTGCCAATACTGACCGGGTTGTTCCCAAAGAGCTGTGCCGTGTTTCTGGCAGAAATGTTTGTCCTGTCGACGATTTTGCTGCAGCTGGAAAACGTTTTATCCATGGCAGGGGAAGTGAATTGGCCAAGGGACAGTGATTGTTGCCAGGGGGCGGGTGATTCGGGCCGAGCAGCAGATTCTTCTGGCTGGTGTGGGTTATGAGTCTGTAGCCGTTGTCAAAAGACCTCGGGTGAGTTTTTTCTGCACCGGATCCGAACTGCTGAGTGGCGCAGGGCAGAGTTGTGCCGGAAAGAAGTATTCTGCAAACAGCCATCTCCTCCATGGACTCATTGGCCTGAATGGCGCCGAAGTGGCAGAGGAGCAGATGGTGAAAGATGACCCGGATGAAGTTGACCGCGTTTTTACGGCAATGCAGCAGTCCGGTGATGATATCATCATCAGCACCGGTGGTATGGGGCCCGGGAAGTTTGATCTTGTGGAAGCAGCATTTCGCAGGGCAGGCGGCAGGGTACTCTATGATTCGCTGAATATGCGTCCTGGAAAATCAACGCTTTTTGGAACCCTTGGTTCTGCTCTGTTTTTTGGAATGCCGGGTCCACCGCCTGCCGTTCACCTGCTCTTTAACGAACTGATTCGCACCGCCATTCTGGCCCTTCAGGGGGCTGAGTCCTGTTCTCCCCAGGAGCTGAATGCCTTTCTGGCAGAAGATATGCCGCAGTCAGGAAATGGCCTGCCACGGCTGAAAAGTGCCCGGCTCTCGTTTGAAGGTGGCTGGTGTTTGGTACGGGCTACTGCCAGGCTGGATGCGGTAAACTGTTATATCTATTGTCCTGGTAACGGAAACTCTCTCAAATCGGGTCAATTGGTACGGGTACACATGACCGGTTCCACTCAGGGCTGCTCCTGACATCCCGGGCAGATGAAGCTGGCCCTTCCATCGATATATTTTTTTATAATGACTTTCCAGCATATGCGGCAGGTTTCGCCATCCTTGCCATAAACCTGAAAGTTGATCTGGAAGTAACCCCCTTTCCCGGAAGCATCCACGAAATCACTGATGGTGGAACCACCGCACGCTATGGCATCTTTCAGTGTTTTTCTGATGATACCGAGGAGTCTCTGCCACTCTTTGTCGGAGAGGCTTGCTGCTGCACGTTCAGGGTGGATTTTACTGCGAAAGAGCGATTCATTGGCGTAGATATTACCAATTCCGGCGATAACATGGCTGTTCATGATAAACTTTTTGATGGCTGTTTTCCTGCCTGCTGCCCGGTTAGCCAGATAACGAGCAGAGCAGGATCGGGAAAAGGGTTCCGGGCCGAGTGCTGCAAAAAACTGTTTTTCAAGAGTTTTGCTGGTAGCGGCCTCAAGGAGCCGTACAGCCCCAAAACGTCTGGTATCATTGAACCTTAGTTCTGTGCCGTTGTCGAGTCCCCAGCAGACATGGTCATGTTTTTGAGTGGTTGAACCTTTCGCAAAAATTCCCATGTTTCCGGTCATACCCAAGTGAATAATGAGGGCTGCACCATTGTCCATTCGTACAATAAGGTACTTGGCCCTGCGGTGTACGGTGCTGATTATATGGCCGCAGAGTTCTACGCGCATCTCACTGCAGGGCACCGGTGAGCGCAGCGGTTTACCGGAACAGCGTATTTCACAGATTGTTCTTCCATTCAGGTGTGGCATAAGGCCCTGACGGATGACTTCTACTTCCGGAAGTTCTGGCATTGATTTATGTCCTGGGGTTGTGGAATGGCCTGCTGCCAGTGATGGGTTCGTGGCAGCAGAGTGCCAGGCTGTAGCCGTTATCGAGCAGACCTGCCGCTACGGAGTAACTTTTTTCTGTTGTCGCGTTCTGCTGTGAAAGGTAGAGTATGGCAGCACCATTTTCCTGGCTGTGTATATCTGTGAGAACAAGTTCATGAAATCCCGGCATCCCAAAGAGACTGAGCATCTTTTTTACAGCTTCTTTTGCCGCCCAGAGCATGGCCAGCTGCTCCAAAGGAAGATACCTGCCGAGGAACTGTCTTAAGAGTAATTCTTCCTCTTCAGTGGCGAAACGTTCCTTTACCTTATTCAGGTTCCTGGCAGTATACTGTATGTCGATTCCGCAGGGACTCCCGGCACAGAGAGCTGTGGCGTAGTTCTTTGAATGGCTGATGGATATTTCGGGAGTGTCACAGCAGAGTTTCTCTGCTATTGTAAGATGAGGTCTGCCGGATTCTTCGTTTTTGATTCTGTACTGATTTGGTATGGGGAGAGGGGTGTTTTTGTCAAACTGGCGCAGGTAGAGGTGCAGGCTCTGTTTTGCACAAATCCTGCCGCCCAGCCATTCCCTCTGTCTTTTTTCAAGACTGAAGTTTTTGTGGCGCTGGATCTCTTCGGAGTGCAACCATCCCTGCACTGATTCTTCTGTTTGAGAGACATTTTCTGCCAGTAACAGAAGAACAGCCGTTGGCCGCGCATGTGGAAAAAGCCGGACTGCGAGAGTTAGTATTTCATTAGGAAATGGGTCAAAAGCGGCCGAATATCTCTTCAAAACGTCTGGCATGAATAATATCCTTGCATTTTCAGGTATTTCTGCTAACTAAAATCGAAGGAGTTATAATAATATAAGCTCGTACAGCACGGGGGAATCGATGGACAACGCCTTTCATCTTACAGGATTTGATTTTGTTATCATAGCATTGCTGCTTCTTTTTACACTCCGGGGATTGTGGATCGGCTTTCTGCGTCAGGTAACCCCTCTGATTGCTCTGCTGGTCGGGTTCGTTATTGCAGGGCAGTATCATGACAAACTTTTTCCTTTTTTACGAGGGATAATCGAGAATCCCCATGCCGTTTTCTGGGTTTCGTATGTGGTTCTTTTTGGTCTCACCTACATTGTAACCATGCTTTTTGGAAAAGGACTGGCGAAGGTGGTGGAGCTCACCGTTGCCGGCTGGTTTGATAAGCTTCTTGGCGGAGTTATTGGTGCTGCCAAGGCCTGTGTTGTTATTGTTCTGTTGAATATGGTGTTGTCTGGGGTACTGGCTCCAGAAAACAGCATGTTGAGAGACTGTCAACTGTATCCCTATATGCATCAGGGTACCGAGTATTTCCGAGGCCTCATTAAGGATGATGCGATTCGCCAGGCATTTTCCGAGAAGACCCCAGCCATTTCAGATAAGAACCCCGGGCCTGAGAAACTTCCACAAGATGGGGTGCGCCCCTTTGTACCCACCGATTTTCCTGAAAAGTAGCATTATTTTCTGCTCCGGTAGAATGCCGCAAGTCTTTCAGGTTTTACTCCCAGATAATATCCCAGTATCATCAGTTGATTAATACAGGTGGTTCGGAGCGGTCCAAGTTTCTGCCAGCGTCTGGCAGATGTCTCCACAGCCTGGGGCAGGGTCTGTATCCGGCCATACCGTTTTATCTTTTTTACCAGCATAAAGTCCTCCATGATGGGAACTTCCGGGAACCCGCCTGATTTTTCAAAAGTATCTTTGCGGATAAAAAAGGCCTGATCCCCATAGGGTAGTTGCAGAATTCGCGAGCGGATATTGGCACATCTGGTGATGGTATTCAAGACCCATCCTCCCTGATCCACTGTGAGGCTGAAGGCCCCGAGGGCTACACCGGGGGTGGCGAGGCAGGAGAGAACAGCTTCTGAAAAATCGGCGGGAAGCCTGGTGTCGCAGTGCAGAAAGAGCAGAGTGGCGGCTCTTGCATGGGCAGCACCGAGATTTAGCTGTGCGCCCCGTTTCCCTTGGCCCTTGTTTTCAAAGACCGCAAAACCAAGTTTCTCGGCTGTTTTTACCGTGCCATCCCTGCTGCCGCCATCCACCACAATGAGCTCTGTAACCTGCTCTGCCACCTGCTGCAGTGCTGCCAGGTTGTGCTGCTCATTCAGAGTTGGAATAATGATGGAAATGTCTGAGGTCATCTTCTGTATCAATATCGTGGAGTGTCTCGAGAATATGGGTTTTCAGGCCAAGACTTTCCGCCCGGTTTATGGTCTGTGAAAAGACCCGGTTGCTGCCCCAGTGGATATTTTCAAAAAGTTGTCGGCAGAGGTCCGGGTCGGTACCGGCCGCAATTCCAATGAGATAATATCCTCCATCGTGGGCAGGGCCTATGACAATGGCGGCTTTTGTCAGGGAGTTAAGGCTGTTGTCGAGTACGCTTCTGTCGATATCAGGGCAGTCGGAACCGATCAGGACGGTGTCTCTGCCATCCTGTATGCCGTGAAGCAGAGCTGTCGCCATACGCTCACCCAGATCACATCCGAGTTGCTGCTGGTAGTTGTATCCATTGCCAAGCCATTGCTGCATCTGTTGCCTGGAGCCGCCATGAAAGAAAATAGATAATGAAACCTGATGTCGTTCGGAAAGAAAAGCACCTATTGCCGATAAAATATGCAGAACAAGCTGCTGGTGGAGCTGTAAGGCTCCCCTGGCTCCAAGGGCTGGTATCAGGCGACTTTTACATCTCCCGGGGTAAGGGACACGGGTAAAAAGAATGACAAGTTTTTGTAAAGATGGCATAAAGAATAAAGTTAGCTGTATGTAATTATCAGTGGAGTTCAGCTTTACAGATACGAAGCCGCTCCTGCCCGCTACGGGTGCGCTGGGAATCCCACAAAACGGCCATGGATTCAGGAGAAAGCAATCCTATGCAGCATCCGAAACGGAAAAAAAAGCCGGAATCCTATTCAGAGAGAGCCTATCGCAGACTGGTCAGTGGCACAGGTCTTGTTTCCACTAAAGTCTGTGTGGAGGAGACGGATCTGCATATTCTGGCAGGAAGTGATGTGACTGTCCAGGCGATGGATCTTATTCTGCAGTACCGGACTCAACTGCAAAATTATATTGTAAAGAATCCTCATTTTTGTGCAAGTCTTGATCCGGTATCCACAGATAATATTGCTCCTCCCCTGATTCGTGATATGCTTACGGCAGGAGAAGCTGCCGGTGTCGGTCCCATGGCTGCTGTTGCAGGTACCATCGCCGAATATGTCGGCAGGGGGCTGATGGAAACCGGGCATAAAGAGGTGATGGTTGAAAACGGTGGGGATATCTTTCTCTTGCGGCAACATGACTGTACCGTGGCCATTTTTGCCGGCGAGTCCCCCCTGAGCTGCAGGGTCGGGTTGCGGATTCAATCAGCGCAGATGCCCATCGGTATCTGTACTTCATCCGGTACCGTGGGGCATTCGCTCAGCATGGGAGAGGCTGATTCCGTGACGGTGTTGAGCCGTTCCACACCTCTGGCCGATGCAGCGGCAACCCGTCTCGGGAACGAGGTGGGGCACGGGGCGGAGGCCGGCATTGCCGATGCCCTGGCTGTCGCCGGAGAGATACCGGGGATTATCGGAGTTGTTGTTGTCTGTGGAGAACGTATGGGCGCCTATGGTGATGTGGAACTGGTAGGAGTAAACCTCCAGGAGGATTCGTACAATGACAGATGATAAAAAGCAGAAGGTTGATCAGAGGCAGGTCGCTCGCCGGCAGTTATCGGTATACCTGCGAATTTTTGATGGCATGGGTAGTCATGTACTGGGACATCTGGTGGATATTTCGGATCATGGTCTGATGATGTTGAGCGATGAACCCCTGGCTGTCAATGGAGAGTACCGTCTGCGGATGCGACTACCGGTGAAGTTTTCGGGCCGGGACGAGATTGTTCTGGTGGCCGTGAGTCGCTGGTGCCGGCAGGACAGGGATCCTGATTTTTATGTCAATGGCTTGCAGATTGAAGATATAGATGAAGAGGCCAGGATAACCTTAAGCCGCCTGGTGGCGGAGTTCGGAACAGATGGCAGCGACTAGCCGGCCTCCCTGAGGAGGTCATTTTTGTGCAGGGCCACAAACTGATCAATATCATCTTTCCAGCTTTTGAACACGGAAACTCCAGCCATCTCCAGACGCTGATTATCCAGGATGGAGTTTGCCGGGCGATGGGCGGCTGTCGGGTATTCGGCTGTGGTGCATGGGCTCAGGTTGTATGGGACTCCCATGGCGTCCAGGAAATAACAGGCGCCCTGATACCAGGTGGAGGATCCTGTGGCTGTGGCGTGGGCAATACCCTGCATTTCTGAAGAGAGAAGTCGCTCTATCTGGCGGGCAAGGGTGGCAGTCCATGTCAGTGATCCATACTGGTCGTTAACCACTTTCAATTCCCGGCCCGGGTCTGCCAGGCTGAGTCGCAGCATGGTTTTTAAAAAATTATTTCCCTTCCAGCCATAGAGCCAGGCAGTTCTGAGAGTCAGAGAGTTGGAACAGTGTGCCGCCACGGCGTCCTCTCCAGCCAGTTTGCTTTTGCCGTATTCGGAGAGCGGCGCAACAAAATCATCTTCCGTATAGCTCCCGGTGTGAGGTTTGTTGCCGTTAAAGACGTAATCCGTGGAGATGTGAATCATTCTGCCGCCAAGCTCTTCCATCTGCACTGCAAGGTATTCTGGGCCGAGAGCGTTCACCGCCCATGCCAGGTTTTTTTCTTCTTCGCAGTTATCAACAGCTGTGTACGCTGCACAGTTGACAAGCAGTTCCGGCTGGAATCCTGAGAGTATGGATCTGATCTGTGCTTTATTGCTGATATCCAGTTCCTTTGAACTGCATACCGTTACCTTGTGATTTCTGCCAAGAAGAGTGTTTACGTCATGGCCAAGCTGACCTTGGCCTCCGGTGATGAGTATTCTCATGAGAATGCGGATCCTGTTTCCTGTTCATTCACAATATCCATAAGATATTGACCATACTGATTTTTAAGCATGTCTTTTGCGAGCTTTGTCATCTGTTCCGTGTCAATGTATCCCAGACTGTAGGCGATTTCTTCGATACAGGCAACTTTCAGTCCCTGTCTGTCCTGGACTGCCTGGACGTAACTTGCCGCCTGCTGCAGGGATTCGTGGGTGCCGGTGTCGAGCCAGCAGAATCCGCGGCTGAGGGGGTGTACCTGAAGTTTTCCGCGGCGCAGATATTCCATATTGACATCTGTTATTTCAAGTTCTCCGCGCGGTGATGGTTTGATGTTTTCTGCAATCTCTATGACATCATTATCGTAAAAATAGAGGCCGGGCACTGCAAATTTAGATTTTGGCTGCTCCGGTTTTTCTGCAATTCCCACAACTCTGTTGCCCTGATCAAATTCGACCACGCCATAGCGCTCAGGGTCTTTCACCGGATATCCGAATATCAGGCCGCCCTCTGTGAG
>JAJRQL010000194.1 GCA_024280265.1 Deltaproteobacteria bacterium | reverse complement strand
TGGGCTGAATAAAGGTTCTTCCCACATAGTGGTTACGGATCATTCCCATTTCAAGAGGTATCCCGGAAGCCTTTGAGAAACCGATGGCAGCATAATTCCCGGAGTCTGGAAAAGGCATCACAAAATCCCCCTCCACTCCTGACTCCCGAGCCATGATCTCCCCCATCCGTTTTCGGGACTCATACACATTAATACCAAAGATATCAGAATCGGGACGGGCAAAATAGACCTGTTCAAAGATACAAAAACTCGTTTTCTGCTTTGGCCAGGGAAAAATAGACCGCATACCGTCCTTATTTAGGATAAGGACTTCTCCAGGTTCTATGTCACGGATATATTCGGCTTCTATGAGATCAAGGGCACAGGTCTCAGAGGCCACGATCCAGGCCCCATTGTTGAGCTTACCAAGACAAAGCGGCCGAAACCCTCCCGGATCCCGTACTGCCATCAAAGTATCTTCTGTCATCATCAGTATGGAATAGGCACCTTTCAAAGATGAAAAAGACTCGGTGAGTGCCTGGTCCAGATCCAGATGGGTGCGGCGGGCCATGAGATGAAGAACAACCTCACTGTCCATTGATGTCTGAAAAATGGAGCCCCGGCCTTCAAGATCCTGACGTAGCTTCATTGAGTTCACCAGGTTCCCGTTGTGAGCCACGGCAAGAGTACAACCTTTATGAGTCACCATTAACGGCTGGGAATTAATCACACAGGAAGCTCCCGTGGTGGAGTATCGCACATGCCCCATGGCCATGGCACCGGGCAGCCCCTGGAGAATCTCTTCTGAAAAAATCTCAGGTACCAGCCCCATGGCCTTATGAATCGTAACCTTTCCGTTGTCAGAGGCCACAATACCAGCGCTCTCCTGCCCCCTGTGCTGTAAAGCATACAGTCCAAAATACGCAAGCTTTGCTGCATCTTCATGGCCAAAAACGCCACAGACACCACATTCATGTTTGGGACGACCATCTTCCAGTGCATGTAGCTCGTTCCTGTCCATTTAACCATCATCCTTTGTTTGCATACACAAACAGCTAAACTGAAACTCTTAAAAAAAGGGAAAGGCACAAAGAAAACGAATATCTTT
Source organism: Deltaproteobacteria bacterium (assembly GCA_024280265.1). Taxonomy (GTDB): domain Bacteria; phylum Desulfobacterota; class Desulfobulbia; order Desulfobulbales; family Desulfocapsaceae; genus Desulfocapsa. The sequence continues at coordinate 1,651 of JAJRQL010000194.1, read as the reverse complement.
GTGCCTTTTATCTAAATCTGATAGAAAGATTTATAATATGTATTATGGAAATTCAACAATAAAGCGCTCTATGTCTTGTTTTTCTTTTTTTTAACCATTTACTCAGATGCCAGAACTCTCCAGAAGTCTGCAGCACATTGATTACGGCTTCCTAGGGGACAAGATAAAGGCTCTGCAGTAATATCACCTTCACGGGTCAGAAAAATGATAAAACTTACCTCAACAGTAAAAGCATCGGGTTGAGCCGCAAAACTCGGCCCAGGGGACCTGAGCCAGATACTCTGCGGTATTAAACTACCCAAAGATGACCGATTAATTGTCGGTGCTGAAACCTTCGACGACGCTGGAGTGTATCGCCTTAACGACGAGACGGCCCTTATTCAGACTCTGGACTTTTTCACGCCCATTGTTGATGATCCCTATCACTTTGGCCAGATAACAGCAGCCAATGCTCTGAGTGACGTGTATGCCATGGGTGGCAAACCACTACTTGCCATGAATATCCTCGCCTGTCCCATTAAGACCATGGAAGCAGACATAATAAAAGAGGTGATCAGGGGGGACTGTCCAAAGTTGAAGAAGCAGGAGCCCTTCTGGTTGGCGGGCATTCAATAGAGGATGAGGAACTGAAATATGGCCTCTCCATCACCGGAACTGTTCACCCGGACAGGGTTTTGTTAAACAGTGGCGCAAAGGTTGGGGATCGCCTGATTCTCACCAAACCCATAGGCACTGGAATACTCTCAACGGCGATTAAAGGCGAGCTTGCCGATCCGGCTATGGAGATCTTAATAACAGAGATCATGGCCACCCTGAATCGTGTTTCTGCCAATGCTGTAGCCCAGACAATAGAGAGGGGACATCAAGTGCATGCCTGCACCGACATAACAGGGTTTGGCCTCCTTGGACATCTCCATGAAATGATCCTGGCGTCCGGCGTCAGTGCCCGACTTGAAGCAGACAGGATCCCTCTGATTCCAGACTGTATCGATTTTATTAACATGGGAATCATCCCAGAAGGTGCTTACTCAAATCGTAAATTCTATTCCAAATGGCTACACTGCAGGGAAGGGGCATGCGACACCATTGAGATGGCGCTGGTGGATCCGCAGACATCCGGGGGGTTGCTGATCGCGGCCCCTCCTGAAGCAACAGATGCTATTCTACATACCCTCAGGGAATCTGACTATGAACTTGCCTTTGCAGAGATCGGTGAAATTGTTGCCGGAGAGCCAGGAACTGTGGAGCTTATCTAACCCGACAAGTCGGAGGAAAAGTAAGGTAAGCGCCACATTAAGCACATTGCACCACCGCCGGTGAGGCAAGTTATTCCCGGGCAATATTCCAGGACAGTAGGACCTCATGGTCTTCCAGCGTCTCGGCCATGGGCAGCTGCTCAAATATATACCTCATGTCACTGCCGCCCGGTTATAGTTAGCTGATATCTCAAGTTTCGGAGTTGCTCTAACATTCTGTATTAACGTTATTACTTAAGCTCAGCCTTTGTCCGGTTTGAAGTATGTCAATTGCAATACTCATGATTGAATCAACAAGAGCAAGTGCAATATCTTCTGTAACTATTCCTATTGACTTGATTTTTTCAATGGCAAGGCTAAGAAGTCGCTGCATTGCCTCCACAAGGCTCAAATCT
>JAJRQL010000193.1 GCA_024280265.1 Deltaproteobacteria bacterium | reverse complement strand
CGGATGTCCTGGCCCTGCATCCCGATGTTGTAACAACAACCTGTTCAGGTTGTCTGATGCAGTGGCAGCAAGGACTGGTGGCGGCAGGCAGTGAGGTACGGGTGTTGCACCTTGCCCAACTGCTTGAAGGAGTACAGGCTGCATGGGTAACATCTTAATATGATGTCACTCTCATATCTTCTCGGAGTCTCGTACCTCGCGCACCTGTTTTTTTATTACAGTTGATATGGAGTAAGGTGCTAACACCAGCGCAGAGCGGTAAACCGGTATAAATGCATTACAGAATGTTTCCTTGCAAAAAAAACAAGAAAATATTCTGTAATGCACTAAAATGCGTAGGTGAATTTCGCCCACACATTATAACCTTCAGTCTTGTTTTCAGCGGCCATTTCCCACTGATTTCTCAGGGAGAAAAACATATTCCTGTGATTATACCAGATACCGGGGCCCACGGCAAAAACCTGGCTGCGATTTCCTTCATCCTGTTTTAACAGTGCCTGCACAGGTTCAGGAATTGAGTCGTCGAGTTTATATTTGTCATCGGTTACCTGAGCATAAAAGTAGCCGTTTATCCCCACCCGGAGCCCTTGGTTGACAGCATATGACGCTGAGTAATCGAAATGAAATTCCTGGCCCGGATCGCGGTCAACTATAACGCCGTAGACTGTTGCGTAATCATCCTGGGTTGTATTGAAGTCATACATGAATTTTCCCGAGAATTCCCAGTCGCCGGGCATGTATGTAATGGCTACTGCTGGCTCAAAGGTCCAGAAATTGTGGCCGACTGCAGCTATGTTTCCGTCATCCTGGCCGGTGGGGATGTAGATGTCAGCAGGGGTGGCCGCGATATGCAATTTCCCTTCCTGCAGATGCCAGGCAATGATCAGGGGATTGACGATCACATAGGGAATACTGGTGTCACTGTAGGACTTTTTAGCGCCTGGTCCCACAGGTGCTTTGAATTTGAGATCAATATCAAGAACAGGAAAAAAGGCATGGGCGGCATAGTTTCCGCCAAGGATCTCGGTGTTGCTCACCCACAGAAAACGAAAGACATTGGCAAGTACACTCACTTTATCAAAAGCAGCTATGTCATCGCCATTGTCATCTTTTAAACTGTCCGAGCCATAGTAATAGGCGTAATCAAGAAAATAGATGCCCGGAGGTGGAACAGCTCCTGCCATAAAGGCTTCGGAGCCGTTAGGGTAGCTCTGGCCGCCGCCGGCCATTGCCTGCGTGCCACACATGAGAAAGAATCCGATACAGCAGAATAAAATTGGTTTTCGCAGCATTTTGTCGCTCCATTAGTGTAAAGTTAAGGACATTTTGGCAAGGTGAATATTTCCAGAAAACCCCTGAGATAACGAATGTCGCAGCGAAAGTTATCAGAGTATCGGGGGAATAGCAAGGTGAAGCATTAAAAAGAATATGGGGCGCCGGGATGTGCCTGCTTTTATCAACTTTTAATAATGCTGGTATATTGAATCTACATATCTATCCTTTCAGATACCCAGAAGGAGTGGGGGGCCATGGTAGCCGTTTTCCTGAGATACCGGAACTGGAAAAGGCGAGGTGGCTGCCGCGACTGGAACCTTGATGAGATATTTTTTTATAAGGAGGGGGGCAAAACAAAGGAATAACCTGCCTTAAACCTTGCACAGTGGGCAGACTCTGTGTAGAAAATAGAAAATCATTTAAAGTCCAAAGATTTGGAAATTCATTCACGGTATTCTGGTAAAGATCATGGCATACACACCGGTTGTAGGGAAATCGATCCGGCGGCAGCTCGAGGACAGAGAGGAGGAGATTCTTTCCCCCTATGCCTGCTTGAATAAGAATACAGCGGGACGGATGCGGCGCGAAAAAGGTGATGCCAGCGATATTCGTATGCCCTTTGAACGGGATCGTGACCGTATCACCCACTCAAAGACATTTCGCCGTTTGAAACATAAGACCCAGGTTTTCTTGGCACCTGCCGGTGATCACTATCGCACCCGCCTTACTCATGTGCTGGAGGTGTCACAGATTGCAAGGACCATGGCGGCGGCGCTTTGCCTGAATGGACCGTTAACGGAAGCCATTGCCCTTGGTCATGATCTCGGACACACACCCTTTGGCCATGCCGGAGAGGCTACCTTGAATGAACTGCACCCTGGGGGGTTTCGTCACTATGTGCACAGTTTGCGGGTGGTTGATTTTCTGGAGAATAAGCGGCGCGGCCTGAACCTTACCTTTGAGGTTCGTAATGGCATTGTCAAACATTCCAAGGGGCGCAACGATATTTTTCCGGAAGATAAAACAGAGCTTCCAGTGACCCTTGAGGGGCAGGTGGTACGGGTGGCTGATATCATTGCCTATGTGAACCATGATATGGATGACGCGCTTCGTGCCGGTATTCTGGCTGAGAATGATCTTCCCGCTGATATTCGGGCAGTAGTTGGGGAGAGGCACTCCAAGCGGACCGGAGCAATGGTGCGTGATCTCATCATTGAGACTCTGGGGGCCGCAGACGGCAGACTGCATATCAGTAAAAAGATGTTGCAGGCCATCACCGACCTCAGGATGTTTCTTTATGAAAATGTATACCGTTACCATAAGGTTCATAATGAGTTTGAAAAGGCCCAGCGGATTATCAATGACCTCTACAGTTATTTTATGGAGAATGGCCTGGGACGTTTTGAAGGGAGTGTATGGAAGGCTTCCGGGGCTGGTTCCTGGTAAGATGAACGCTGTGCCCATCGTCAGGTTTGCGATTTTATTGCCGGTATGACAGACAGGTATGCCATGCGCATCTATGAACAAGTTTTTTTGCCAAAGCCCTGGAATGCACGACTGTAGGTAGTATGAGTCCAAGGGGGGCAATCTCATAACAGAGAAGAAACACCACAAAACAAAACAATTAACAGTAATTATTAGAAATAATATGAATGATAAGAAGAATCTTTCCAAGAGTTACCAGTTTGACAATGTAGAAGAAAAATGGCTTCAGCGCTGGAACGAAGCGGGTTCTTTCCGGGCCGAAATGGAGGAGGGTAAACAATCCTTTTCAGTGGTCATTCCTCCTCCCAATGTCACCGGTGTTCTCCATGTGGGGCATGCCCTGAACAACACCATGCAGGATGTCCTGGTACGGTATCATCGGATGTGTGGTGATAATACCCTCTGGGTGCCGGGAACAGATCATGCCGGGATTGCGACCCAGAACGTGGTGGAACGTCAGCTTGCCACAGAAGGGAAAGGGCGCCATGATCTCGGCCGTGAGGCCTTTGTCGAACGGGTCTGGGACTGGCGAAAAGAGAAGGGCGGAACCATCATCAACCAGCTTAAACGTATGGGTGCCTCCTGTGACTGGGAGCGTGAACGTTTCACCATGGACGAGGGCCTTTCCGCCGCTGTTCGTGAGGCCTTTGTTAACCTCTATGAAGCGGGTTTGATCTATAAGGGAGATTATATTGTCAACTGGTGTCCACGTTGTCATACCGCACTGGCAGATGATGAAGTGGAGCATAAGGATAAAAAAGGCAAACTCTACCATATCCGTTACCCTTTTGCCGATGGCTCGGGACATGTGGTTGTGGCCACCACCCGGCCTGAAACCATGCTAGGTGATACCGGTGTTGCCGTTCACCCTGATGATGAGCGATATTTGCATCTTGCTGACGTGGGAATCCTGCTGCCACTGACAGACAGGATCATTCCTGTGGTGTTTGATCGCCATGTCCAGAAAGACTTTGGAACAGGCGCCCTCAAGGTGACTCCTGCTCATGACCGTGATGACTACGAGATAGGGATGCGCCATTCCCTGCCCATTATGAAAGTGATGGATGATCATGGGGTGATGAATGATAAGGCTGGGAAATATGAGGGCCTTGATCGTTTTGACTGTCGCAAAAAGTTAGTGGAGGACCTGAAAACCCAGGGATTTCTTGAGGAGATAGAGGATTATGATCACGCGGTTGGGCAGTGCTATCGCTGTGCCACGGTAGTGGAACCCACCACCTCACTGCAATGGTTTGTTTCCATAAAACCTCTGGCGGAGAAGGCGGTGAATGCAGTTCGCGATGGTCGTATTACTATCTATCCTAAGACCTGGTACAATACGTTCTACTCTTGGATGGATAATATCCGGGACTGGTGTATCTCGCGGCAGATCTGGTGGGGACATCGGATTCCTGCCTGGACTTGCAGGGATTGTGGTAAGTTAATGGTAGAATCCACGGATCCCGACAAATGTGTACAATGCGGTTCCACAGCACTTGAGCAGGAAACCGACGTGCTGGATACCTGGTTTTCTTCGGCACTCTGGCCATTTTCCACCATGGGCTGGCCCGAAGATACCAAAGAGCTTGAGACCTTTTATCCAACTTCGGTGCTTATCACCTCTTTTGATATTCTCTTTTTCTGGGTGGCCAGAATGATGATGTTCGGCCTCCATTTTATGGAGGGTGAAGTACCGTTCAAAGATGTGTACCTCCATGCCCTGGTGCGTGTCAAACATGGCAAGAAGATGTCCAAGTCAACGGGGAATGTCATTGACCCGTTGGTTATCATGGAGCAGTACGGAACCGATGCCATGCGTTTCACCCTCACCGCCTTTGCAGCTCAGGGGCGCGAAATAAAACTTGATGAGGACCGCATCGAGGGCTATCGTTTTTTCATAAACAAGCTCTGGAATGCGGCACGGTTCGCCATGATGCATGTGGAGGAGTGCGGTGCCTCCATCACAGCTGTGGTAAATGATCCGAAAAAACTGCCCCTGATTCATCGCTGGGTTCTCAGTAGAACAGACAGGGCTACGGCTGATGTGCGTCGTGCCCTCGATGAGTACCGTTTCAATGATGCGGCTTCTGTTATCTATCAGTTTGTGTGGCATGAGTTCTGTGACTGGTATCTCGAGTGGATAAAGGCGGACCTTTTCAGTAAGGATGAGGTGCTTCAGGCACAGGCGCGGGGGGTGCTTCTTCATGTGCTGGAAACAATCTTGAAGCTTATTCACCCCATTACCCCCTTTGTAAGCGAGGAGATATGGGGTGTACTGCCGGGAGAACGGGTCATGCTGGTTACCAGCGAATTTCCAGAGGTGCGTGGTTGGCAGGATGATGAGGTTGAGGAACAGGTGGAACTGCTCATGGGCGTAATTACAGGATTGAGAAATATCAGATCTGAGGCTGATGTCCATCCTTCAACAAAGATTGAAGCATTTCTTCTCTGCAGTGATACCGAAAAAACTGCATTGGTTGAGAAATATGCGGCAGCGATTTCCGGCATGGCTCGCCTTGAATCACTCACTGTTGCGGCGGAGAGGGATAAGCCTGATGATGCGGGAATCTATATCTATCAGGATATGGAAATGTACGTCCCCTTAAAAGGGCTTGTGGATGTGGAAAAGGAGCGGAATAAGCTTGAGCGTGAACGAAATAAAATTGAAAAATCTCTAAAACAGATACGCGGCAAACTTGGCAACGAAAAATTTCTGGCTAATGCACCTGCCGAAATTGTGGAAAAGGAGAAGGGTAAACAGGCCGAACTTGAGGTAAAGCTTGCCAAAGTAGCTGAAGCAGAAAAGAGGCTTGCTGAAATTGGATAGAGACCTGTTACAGAGGCAACTGCGCTCTTTCCTGAGGGAAGATATCGGCAACGGTGATATAACCAGTGAGCCGCTCTTTGAGGCGGATCAACAGGGTATGGCTCAGTTGGTTGCCAGGGAATCATTTGTGGTCGCAGGTGCTGCAAGTGTTGCGGCTGAGGTGTTCAGGCTCCAGTCCTCTGAAATTCGATGCAGTGACGCGCGTGATGATGGTGCCAATGTTGAAAAAGGTGATGTGCTGTTGCATGTAAGCGGGCCGGTGGTGGAATTATTAAAGGCCGAGCGGGTTGCTCTGAATCTCTTGCAGCGGCTCTCAGGAATTGCCACTGTAACTGCTGCCTTTGTCGCAGAGACAGAGGTCTATCCAGTACGAATCACCGATACCCGTAAGACCACGCCGGGAATGCGAATGCTCGAGAAATATGCAGTACGTGCGGGGGGAGGATATAATCATCGTTTTAATCTCAGCGACGGGGTGCTTATTAAAGATAATCATATCGCTGCCTGTGGCTCTCTTTCCGAGGCTGTTCGGGTGTTGCGCGAAAGAATTCCGCATACTGTCAAGATTGAAGTGGAGACTGATACCCTGGGGCAGGTGCGTGAAAGCCTTGGGTGCGGGGTCGATATAATCATGCTGGACAATATGGATATTGAGACCATGAAAAAGGCAGTAGCAATGGTCTCTGGAGCGGCTCTCACTGAGGCTTCAGGTGGTGTTAGTCTTGAAACTGTGGCTGCAATTGCTGCAACTGGCGTTGATATCATTTCAGTGGGTGCCTTGACTCATTCGGCTCCCTCCTGTGATATCGGTATGGACTGGCAGAGACCATGAATTCATGACGGCTTTGGGATCTTGATCGTCGACAAGCTTGTAAAAACTTGAAATTTGAGGCGTTGGCAGGTTTGGTTTGTTATCACTGGAGTTTAGAGTTTCGTGCTGATGTAGCCTAAGATTCAACTAAAACTACATCCGCATAAAAAATAATAAAATTTAACGAAAAAACACATAAATATATTGACATAATAATACGATAGCGGTAGCCGCGCTTTCTCAGCCAAAAAGGTGGGAAAGATATCACTCAGTTTGCTTTTTGGCTGAGAAAGCG
>JAJRQL010000192.1 GCA_024280265.1 Deltaproteobacteria bacterium | reverse complement strand
TGATGGTTCATGGATGCAAGGGGCAGAGTTGTATACAATGCTGGGACTTGTTGCCTTGACAATGGTCATCCTGTACACCTTCCCTAGGGTTACAAAGAAAGTTCCGGCGGGCCTTGTTGCTATTTTATCAGTGTCCCTGCTCGTTATATTTACGGGACTTGACACCGCAACAGTATTGTCGTTTGTGCAGGCCAACGGCGGCAGTGGCATTCAGGCAGGTCTCCCTGTTTTTAATGTTCCTGTTATTCCCTTTACTTTCGAAACACTCTCTTTCATAGCACCTTACGCTGCTATTATAGCATCAATTGGCTTGATAGAATCTCTAATGACCTTGAATCTTATTGACAGTTTGACAAATACCCATGGTAATGCGAATAAAGAAAGTATAGCGCAGGGAACAGCGAATATTGTCAATGGCTTTATGGGTGGCATGGGAGGGTGCGCAATGATCGGTCAAAGTATAATTAATATACAATCAGGTGGTCGCGGTAGATTGTCAGGAATTGTTGCTGCGGTATCTCTGCTCATATTTATTTTATTTGGAGATGCCTATATCGAGATGATCCCCATAGCAGCGCTTGTCGGAATGATGTTTATGGTGGTTATTGGTACATTTGCCTGGAGTACCTTCAGTGTCATTGACCAAATCCCGTTTGCAGACGCCCTGGTTATTCTCCTGGTAACTGTTTTAACAGTTATGTTCGATTTAGCCATCGCTGTTATTGCCGGGGTAATTGTTTCAGCCCTTGTGTTTGCCTGGGAGAATGCTTTGCGCATCAGGGCCAGAAAGCATATTGACGAAGACGGCGTGAAGCATTACGAAATATTTGGTCCACTTTTCTTCGGCTCGGTGCAGCTATTCAACAGTAAATTTGATGTGGAAAATGATCCCGACAGGATAGTTATTGATTTCAAGGAGTCTCGGGTAGCAGATCACTCGGGCATTGAAGCCATTAACCAACTGGCTCAAAAATATGAGCGTGCAGGAAAGAGAATTAGCCTGCTTCACCTCAGTCCGGATTGTCGGAAACTAATTGATAAGGCAGACAAACTCATTCGTGTTGATATTGCTGAAGACCCTGAATATACAGTGGTTGTACAGGGGTTCGAGGATTATTCCACTGTGTAAAAATTCCATTGAAAATAATTCTGCCCCTGAAGGAGGCAGAATTATATCATACTTTTCGAAAGCTTCTGGATTAATCTGTATTTGCAGGTCTTGAGTTCTTAACCGTGCAGATTCTTAGGGTTCATGATGTTGAGTTCCATGTGGTGGAGCTCATCAATGCCAGAGACGATGATTTCAGGGTCACATTCAAGCTGTTTTGCCGGAAGTTTGTCGGCATAATCCATGTTTGACAGCAAATATTTAATGCAGTTTATTCTCGCCTTTTTCTTCACATCTGAACGAACAATGGTCCAGGGAGAGATGGTTCTGTTGGTCTCGGATAACATCTGGAATTTTCGTACTGAATATTGATCCCAGTATTTTTGGGCAAGATTGTCGACAGGTGACAGCTTATATTGTTTCAGGGGATCAAGCTTACGTGAGTCAAAACGTTCTTTCTGCACATCCTTGGAAACAGAGAAGTAGAATTTAAAAAGTTTGATTCCATCTTTGACCAGAAGTTCCTCAAGCATTGGAACATCTTTTAAAAAGCGCTTGTTTTGGGCATCGGTGCAAAATCCCATTACTGGTTCCACCATAGCACGGTTGTACCAGCTGCGGTCAAAGAGCACGATTTCTCCTGCGGCCGGAAGATGAGGGGTGTAGCGCTGGAAATACCATTGGGTTGTCTCGGTTTCATTGGGCTTTGTGAGGGCTGTTACTCTAGTGTTACGAGGGTTGAGCTTGGCAGTAATGCGCTTGATGGTACCACCTTTGCCTGCCGCATCCCGACCTTCAAAAATGGCAAGTACCCGATCACCTGTTGCCTGCATGTGCTTCTGCAGTTTCATCAACTCGATCTGGAGGATTTTGAGCTCTTTTTCATACTCCAGGTGCCACTTTTTTACATGAATGGCTATTTTTCCCTTACCCGGTGTTCTCTTTTCATTTTTCAGAGCTGTCCCTTCAAGGAGTTTGAAGGATTCCCATTGGAGCTGTGTCTGCTTTTTGTTCTGCTTTTTGTTCTTCTTTTCAGCCATCGACTTCTCCTTAACTCAACGGGGTACCATACCGCTTTTTCTGTTTGTTCATGATTCTCAGTTCACGACTTCCTGAGATCACCACATTTGGATCAATGTTAAAGTCGAGGGTTCGACTGCGGCCTCGATATTTGATAGAACTAAGGATCAGTTTCATGGTTTCGCGGCGTGCAAGATGTTTGTCATCTGATCGGATAATCCACCATTTTGATTGTTTAGTGTGGGATTTTTGAAGAAGTGTTCTCTTCTTTTCAGTAAACTCATCCCAGAGATCTTGAGCCTGCAGGTCAACTTCGCTGAGCTTCCATTGCCGTAAAGGATCATTTTTCCTTCTTTCAAAACGTATTGCCTGTTCTTCTTTGGTGACTGAAAAATAGAGTTTTAACAGGATGGTTTTCCCACCATCAAGGATGAAATTCTGTTCGTAGGATGTGACCTTTTTGAGAAAACGGCGATACTGTTCTTTGGTACAAAAACCCATGACAGGTTCCACCATGGCCCGATTGTACCAACTGCGATCAAATAAAACGATTTCTCCGGCATGCGGAAACCGTTCAATATAGCGCTTCATGTGAAGTTCGGTCTTCTGGGTATCTGTCGGTTTCCCAAGTGCTTCGACACGATAGCGTTTTTCGTTCATATACCGGGTAACTCGACGAATTGTACCACCTTTTCCTGATGCATCGCGACCATCGAAAAGGATGATCATCTTTTTTCCGGTACGTTCCAGGTGGGTCTGCATCTTGATGAGTTCGGCCTGAAAGGGCTTAAGTTCTTCTGAATTATAGTATTTCAGAAGGGCAGCTTCAACGATTTCTTCCTTATGTCTTTCCTTGAGAATGGACAGTATTTTCTGGGTTTTTTCACAGGGTGGCTGAGATTTGAAATTCTTGTCAAGTTTGTTGACAAGTTTCCGAATGGTGGCTGTGCTGCCCTGAGATTCGCAATCTGAAAATGTTTTATGTTTTTTTTTTGGTGGCATGGTATTTGTTATCCGAGAAAAGGTTTATGTTGCGAATAAATGTAGCAGTTTAAGAGTCCTGCATCAACTACTAATTGAGTTTTTTTCCCATTTGATACATCCGTTCATAGATCTCTGGGAGATTGTACCTTTTTATTGCCATGATGGTTTTGTCGATCATCCAAGGGATACGGTAGAATTCAGAAGCTACACCACTACCTGTAATGTTAAGGACAGCGCATGAGGCAGCGGGGTTGGAATCAAACATTCGACCGATACTTCCAGGGTTGATAAAATGATGACTCTTTATTTCAACGTGGTATGGGCAGTGTGAGTGACCGGTGACGATAATATCAGCTGCCGCAATGCCAGCAAGCTTGCCGAAACGTGCAGGGAGTGTATCAGGGAACAGAAACTCGTCAGGGTCTTCGGGGCTGCCATGAAAAAGTCCCAGACTGTAACCGCCTACCTCAAGTCTGCTGCTTTTTTTCAGAGAGAGGAGATACTTTCTGGATTTGGCGTCAAGCTGGGAAGCTGTCCAGGTATACATGATACGCTTGTCGGCCCTGCTAGGTTTTTTTAAGGTTTTACCCTTGAGTAGCTTTATTATTTTTCGATCGGTATTGCCGAGGATGGAATGGACACTGTTATTAGAGAGCCAGTGAAGAGTTTCATTAGGAAAAGGGGCATATACCAGGGAATCACCACAGTTTATGATTGTGTCAAAAGTGATGTTTTCAAAGTGTTTCAGAACAGCTTTCAGAGCCGGGAAGTTTGCATGTATGTCTGAGATGAGCAGTATCTTCAAATTATCACCTACAACAGTGGACCAATGACAAGGGCCGCATTTTCAAGGAACTGTTTTCCTATCGATCGGTTGGAGCATTCAGCAACGGTGATGGTGCGGGATTTTTTTTCATAACAGCTTTGAATGCTGCGAAGTCGCTTGGTGAAACCCTGATTATATATGAAAAGTGTTGCCTCAAAGTTGAGCCAGAAACTTCTCATGTCGAGGTTTACAGAGCCAAACAGGGCAAATTCATCATCAATTGTGATCGTTTTTGAGTGAAGCAGTCCGCCTCGAAAAAGTTTTATGGTGACTCCCTCGTTGAGCAGGTCTTTATAGCGTGCCCGGCTTGCATACTGAACCAGTTTTGAGTCTACCTTTTCAGGTACTATTATAACGACTTTCACTCCGCGCTGGGAAGCGGATTGCAGTGCTGTGAGAATGGATTCATCTGGCACGAAATAGGGTGTGGTAAGGGTTATGTTCTTCCTTGACGCATAGATCGTTGTGAGCAGGAGATTGTGGATGGCGTCGGGGTAGAACCCAGGTCCGGATGGCACAAGTTGCACAGGGATATCGCCACATTTTGGTTGATGTATGATGTCTGCAATCTGACGAACATGCCTGATATCCTGATCAAGTGAACGGTTACTGATTTTTTCTGCATCAGTTTCAAGGAACCAGTCACTTATGAAGGTACCTGCGAGGGCTTCTACAACAGGACCCTGGATGCGAACCATGGTGTCCACCCACGGACCAACACCCAAATCCCGTTTGAAAAAGTGAGGGTCAACCATATTCTGACTTCCTGTGTAGGCGGTCTTCCCATCTATCACTACAATTTTACGATGATTGCGGATATCCACTCTTACAAAGAGTGCCTTGATAAAACCGGCTGGTAGCTCTTCTTCGATTTTTACTCCAGCATCCTGGAGTTCCCGTATTTTTTTTCCTCTCAAAAACTCTTTTGAGCCGATGGAATCAATGAGGATCCTGCAGGTGACGCCACGACCGGCTGCACGAATAACTGCTGCCGCCACCTCATCAGCAGTTCCGCCTTCATGCCAGATATAGAACTGCAGATGGCAGGTCGATGTTGCCGTATCAATATCTTTAATTATTGAACGCATTATTTTTTCTGGCTCTTCTATGAGCTCAAGGCAGTTACCGTCCATGGCCGGGATTCCTACAAGACTTATGGCCTGACGATGGATTGGCTTGAGCTCCGGGCGGAGGGTAGACCATTTGACCGGAGCAATGGAGTGGAGTGACTCAAGCCATTTGCGGTAGTGATTTAACGATTCCTGAGCACGCTTTGCCCTGGTCTCGCCAATTCTGTTTTCACCGAAGAAGAGGTAGATCACAGCACCCAGAAAAGGGAGAAGGAGAATAACGACAAGCCAGGCAAGGGTTATACCATATTGCTTCTTACGCATGATAACCCGAATAGAGAGCACCAGGCGGACCAGTAAATCGGTGAGGGGAATGACTATGGCGAGAAGGTTTGAGCTCCAGTGAATACTTACTGTTTCCATAATATAATACAGGGTGCTTGCTGGGAAAAAAAGATTGTCTCTGATATATAACATGAATATAGTATGAATTTACTCTGATACATGAAAAATGTAAAAGCACTTATTTTTCACTGGCATTCTTTTCCCCGGGGATGGTAATGTCAGTGATCTGACGTTTATGCACTGGAGAGGGAACATTACTATGATAATTAAGGGATTCTCAACATCTGCTGTTGCCGCCGGAATACGCTATAGTAACAGACTGGATCTCGGTCTTATTTACAGTGATGTTCCTGCGGTAACTGCTGGTGTTTTTACAACAAATCAGGTACAGGCTGCACCGGTTCTGATAGATAAGGAACGGCTGATGCAGGGGCGTGCCCAGGCAATTCTTGTGAACAGTGGTAGCGCTAATGCCTGTACAGGAGAGCAGGGGATGAAGGCAGCATTTACCACCAGTAGACTTCTTTCATCCTGCTTGAAGATCGATGACAGCATGGTCCTCCTTTCTTCCACTGGAGTGATTGGGGAGCAGCTTGATGTCGGTGCTTTTCGTTCTGCAATGGACAAGCTTGTCCATGGTCTGGAGGAAGACAATTTCAACGATGTTGCCCAGGCAATTATGACCACGGATACTGTTCCAAAGGTGGTTACGCGATCTGTCATGATAGGTGAACAGGAAGTCAGGTTTATGGGGATGGCAAAAGGAGCAGGGATGATAATGCCTAATATGGCCACCATGCTCTCTTTTGTGATCACTGATGCCCAGATAAGTTTTCCAGAGCTCCACGACTCTCTCAAACAGGCAACGGCCAGAACCTTTAACCGGATCACTGTTGATGGTGATACCAGTACCAATGACATGGTTCTGGTCATGGCTAATGGTTCAGCATCCAATTCCTGGATAGATGAGGAAAACCCCATTGATAAACAGATCTTTCAGGATACCCTGGAAGGAGTGCTGAAGGATCTTGCCTTGCAGATAGTGAATGATGGGGAAGGGGCCACCAAGTGTATTACCATCCGTGTTTGTGGCGCTCGGTGCGAGGCAGATGCGGAACAGATGGCAAGGACGGTCGCAAATTCTCCACTGGTAAAGACTGCTTTTTTTGGCGAGGACGCCAACTGGGGACGAATATTTGCCGCCATGGGACGATCCGGGGTTCGCTTTGATCCTGACATTGTGGATATTGCTTTCGGTGGTGTGGTTATTGTCCGTGATGGCCTGGCGGTGGGGCCTTCTGCCGAAAAGGCAGCTACTCTTCTCCTTAAGGAAAAAAAGATTGCGGTGTGTATTGATCTTAAAGATGGTGTAGGGTGTGAAGAAGTGTATACCTGTGATTTTTCATTGGATTATGTGAAAATTAACGCGGATTATCGTTCTTGACCGTTTTCAGGTATTTTTTTTTGGTCATATTTCACTTATCTTGGTAATATAACGACGTATTTCGTAATGGTAGGTTCGCTGAATGAATAGTATTGCAGTGTATTCAAGTAAGGGTGGAGTTGGGAAAACTGCCACTGCTGTTAACCTTGCCTATGGCAGTTCGCGGCGTGGTAAGAGGACATTACTCTGTGATATGGATCCGCAGGGGGCTGCGAGTTTTTACTATCACGTCAGTACAAAGGGGAAGTTTACAAAGAAACAGTTTATGAAAGGGCGTCTTAAGAAGTTTATCTGTACAACTTCATACCCGAATCTTGAACTGCTGCCTGCACACTTTTCTTTTAGAAAGATGGACCTGGCCCTTGATAGTGACAGAAAAAATGAGCTGAAAGAGCTTTTCAACAGCATAGCAGACAGATATGATGTGCTGATTTTTGATTGTCCTCCCAATATGACCCTCCTTTCCGAAAACCTTGTAACAGCTGCGGACCAGGTGGTGATGCCAGTTATTCCCACAACACTCTCCATTCGCGCTCTGGCACAACTTATGAGATTTTTTGATAAAATTGATGCTGATCAGAATAAGTTACGCGCATTCTTTTCCATGGTTGAACGCAGGAAGAGAATGCATGTTGATATGGTGAGAACATACAGAAAGAAAAAGGTGTTTTTCAAGAGCATTGTGCCCTATCTTGCGGATGTTGAAAAGATGGGTATCAATCGTGCTCCTGTCGCAGCTACAATACCAGGTTCCCCTGCAGCTGTCGCTTATGACAGATTATGGATGGAAATCTGGAAGCGAAGGGTTTGTGAGTAAAACAACTCTTCTTTTTCAATGAAACAGCACCCTCTTTATCCAGCATTGGGTGGGCTGATTTTCCTGTCGTTGCTCTTCTTTCTGAATTTCACTTCACGGATTATCTTTTCACCGATGCTGCCGGTTATAGAGATGGAGATGGGCATAGGCCATGTGCAGTCTGGCTCGTTTTTCCTCTTTATTTCAGCAGGATATTTTATTTCAATCCTTCTGTCTGGTTTCGTCTCCGCCCGTATCAACCACAAGCGAACCATAGTACTTTCCTCTGTGTCGCTCGGACTGGCACTGTTTGTCTTGAGCAACTGTTTCACCCTGGCAACCCTACAGGGGGGATTGTTTCTCCTGGGGCTCGGGGCAGGTCTCTATTTTCCATCTGCCCTTGCCACCATATCAAGCCTGGTGTCGCCAGCCTACCTTTCCAGAGGTATGGCAATACATGAACTTGCCCCAAATATTGGATTTGTGGCGGCGCCGCTTTTCTGTGATATTATTCTTGTGTACTTTTCGTGGCGTATGGGGCTTACTCTGGTAGGTGTGTTGATTGTCATACTCGGAGTGATCTATGGTTTCAGTTCCGTGGGATCAACCGAAAAAGGAACTGCTCCGGATCTATCAGCATCCGGGATGTTTTTCAGGATGCCCTTGTTCTGGGGAATGGTGGTGCTGTTTTCACTGGCTATCTGTTCAACCATTGGCATTTACGCGATGGCACCGCTCTTCCTGGTCAACGATCATGGCATGGACTCTGGAAAGGCCAATACACTTCTCTCCATTTCGCGGATAGCTGCCATTGTAATGCCTCTGGCCGGTGGCTGGTTTGGGGATCGGTATGGGAAACAACTCGTTATGGCTCTGATACTTCTTGCCACAGGAATACTTACTACGGCAATGGCAATGGTGGGAAATGGGAGCTGGTTGATTTTTCTGGTAGTGGCACAACCTCTTTTTGCAGTCTGTTTTTTTCCGGCAGGATTTGCAGTTCTTACAAATCTCGGTACCCCAAAGCATGCAAGTGTGGCTGTATCCCTGTGCCTGCCATTGGCTTTTCTCATCGGTGGCGGCTTGATGCCAACTTTGATCGGTCTTATTGGCGACCTGTACTCCATCAGTGCCGGTTTTGTTGTTATGGGCAGCTTGATGATTGCTGGTGGGGCCATTTCTTTATTTGTCACTTTGATAATGACCGGAAAAAATGATACTGTGGCACAGTAAAATATATGCCGTTAAAAGAGGAAGTCCCTCATAACATGACAGATGGATATGGTCGGTCGTCCAAACTGCATTCAATGTATTCATTACTACGTAACCTACAATCCAGTGAAGCCCTATGGTTGCAGGGCGATGGGGTTTAAGTCTGCCAAAAATCCTGCGTTGCTGGTGTATTCTACTTCCGGGATTGAATGCCAGGTTTTTAAAAAGAAAATACCACCTAGGGGAAACAAAGGGTCAACGGGTGGTTCCAAAGGCGGTCTTGTTGCCTGAAAATGGAGAAATACTATGAAGTTATCACAATTTGGAGAACAGTTTACAGGCGGTGCTGGAATTCTCAGCCTTATGGATGATCTTGGCAATGCACTGGCCACCGGTGGTGATGATATGATCATGATGGGCGGTGGAAACCCTGGACATGTGCCGGGATTTCAGGAGATTATCCAGAAACGTCTACAAGATCTTACTGCCGATATTGGTTCGTTTCAAAAACTGATTGGGGTTTACGATCCGCCGCAGGGAGAAAAGGATTTCGTGGATGTTTTGGCAAGCCTGCTGAGTAGAGAATATGGCTGGGACGTCGGGCCAGAGAATATTTGTCTTACCAATGGAAGCCAGGCTGGTTTTTTTCTTCTCTTTAATATGTTTGCAGGAAAACATTCGGATGGGACCTCCAGAAAAATACGACTTCCACTTGCACCGGAATATATTGGATATGCAGATCTTGGTACCAGTGAACCATTTTTTGTGTCGACCAGGCCGCGAATAGAGTTACTTGCTGACAACCAGTTTAAGTATCATGTGGACTTTGATAATCTCAGCATGGGAGCTGAAACAGGAGCGATCTGTGTCTCCCGCCCTACAAATCCTACAGGAAACGTGCTTACAGATGATGAGATTGTGAAACTGGATACTCTGGCCAAGGAGCATGGGGTTCCCCTTATACTTGATAATGCTTATGGAGTGCCTTTTCCCGGGATAATATACACCTCTGCAAAACCGGTCTGGAATGAGAATATCATTGTCTGTCTCTCCCTGTCAAAACTGGGGCTTCCTGCTGTAAGAACCGGAATTATGGTTGCCCGTAAAGAGGTAATCAATGCTGTATCAGGTATGAACGCTATTATGAATCTTGCCACAGGAAGTTTTGGCGCCATGTTGGCTCATGAACTTGTTGAAAGTGGTGAGGTGTTGAAAGTGAGTCAGAATGTAATTAAACCCTTTTACCAACAGAAGATGGAAAAGGCTGTGGAAAATTTTCATGTGGCCCTGAGTGGCACTCCCTATAAACTGCATAAGCCTGAAGGGGCAATGTTTCTCTGGCTCTGGTTTAAGGATCTCCCCATCACCAGTCATGAGCTGTATCAGCGCTTGAAAAAGAGAAATGTACTTGTTGTTTCCGGCCATTTCTTTTTTCCCGGATTGGAACAGGAGTGGCAGCATCAAAATGAGTGTATCAGGGTGACCTATTCTCAGGATGAAGAACAGGTTGCCAAGGGTATCAAGATCATAGCAGAAGAGGTTAAAAAGGCATATTGCTGATGGAGAAGATAGTGGTGCATATAGGTAAATTTCAACTCATAAGCCTGATATTTGCAATGGTCCTTTTTAACGGTGTTGTGTGTTATGCAGGGTGTGTGCAGGGCGACTGCAAAAATGGTTACGGTGTGCTGGAACACGCGGATGGCAGGACTTATACCGGTCAGTTTGTACGTGGTGCCATTGAGGGAAAAGGGGTTTTGACCTTTAAGGATGGAACCCGATACAGTGGTGAATTTCAAAAAGGTGTCTATCACGGTAAAGGTGTATTGACAAGTCCTGACGGCAGAAAGTATGACGGTGATTTTCGTTCTGGTATTATTAATGGTCGGGGGGTTTTGATCTTTAAGGATGGAAGGAAGTATGAGGGGGAGTTTCTTCTTGGGCGTTACCATGGAACAGGGAGTATTACCTTTCCTGATGGTAGACATTACACGGGTGATTTTAGAAACGGTCTTCTCGAAGGGAACGGGAAACTGACATATTCTGACGGCACCTATTGGAATGGAGAATTTCATAATGGACAGCCTGCTGGACGCGGTGTCAAAACCTATACTGACGGCAGCAAATATACTGGTGAATTTTATGGTGGTGAGCGTCGTGGCCAGGGGATATGGGAGGGTGTTGACAAGAGCTACTATGAGGGGGTCTTTGCCCGGGATAAATATAATGGTCGGGGCATTCTTATCTACCCTGATGGCAGAAAATACAGTGGTCAGTTCGTTGACAACTATCGCCATGGAGAAGGTGAACTCACCTATACCGACAATACACGGTATGTTGGCCAGTTTGACCATGGGCTGCCGCATGGTCAAGGGATATTTTATTATTCCGATTCCAGCCGCTATGAAGGAAGCTTTGAGAGGGGACAGCGGTCGGGAACGGGGAAACATTTTTATGCGGACGGCTCCTGGTATGAAGGGGAGTTTCGGGATGGGAAGCCTAATGGAATTGGAAGTCTTACCCTGAAAGACGGTACTGTTTTTACCGGGGAGTTTGTTGATGGCAGGCCGGTGGAGGAAACTGCTGCTGTCGTGGAAACAGCTTCCGTAACAGATAATGGCCTGGATGAAAAAGACAACTCTGCCATTATTCATGTTCCTGAAAAAAGAATGCAGCCACAGGAGACAGGAGGGGATAGTTATATCTTCCACAATGGGAGGATCTGCAGGGCTGCGGATACTCAGCCCATTACCGGAAAGGTGGATTACCTTTTCACAGATGGTACGTTCTACAGGGGTAGTGTTCGCGATGGCTTGATGGATGGGCGTGGGGTGATCGAATATGCCAATGGAGATGTTTACGAAGGTGGTATCGTCAAAGGAGAGCTCCATGGGAGTGGTGTTTACAGGTATGCCAACGGTCGACGTTATGATGGGGATTTTTCTCATGGGATCAAAGAGGGTAGTGGCATTTTTACCTATCCTGACGGTTCAAGGTATGCTGGACAACTGAAAGATGATCATTTCTCTGGAAACGGCAGCTATTATTTCAGCGATGGTAGCCACTACGAAGGGGAATTCCGGGTCGGCAGGTTTTATGGTAATGGTACATTAACCTATGCTGATGGAAGCGTGATAACTGGAGAGTTTCGTGATGATATGCCCCATGGCGAGGCAGTTCTTATCTCAGCTGATGGCAGTCGCTATGAGGGTGAGTTCCAGAAGGGGCGCCGTAATGGCTTTGGAAAATTGACCACAGAGGATGGAAAAGTGTACGAGGGTCAGTTTAAAGACGATGAATTTATACGTCAGTGATACCAAAACTGATGGAGCCAGATATGCGATGGAGTTATAAAACTGTCCATTTCAGCCTGAAAAAGGAAGGATTCCTTGGCAGTGTATTTCTTGACGAAGCTGAAATAGAGATATCTTTAAATGAATTTGGAAAATCCG
>JAJRQL010000191.1 GCA_024280265.1 Deltaproteobacteria bacterium | reverse complement strand
TTATCGTAACCTCCTTAAAAGATTGGTCTTTTAAGGAGGTCGGCTGCGAATTTTTTTACTTTGTCAAGGAAAAAGTGTGTCTATTTTGAAAAATAACTGCTTTATTTAACATGCAAAATCCTTACCGGACACTACTGATTATTGATAGCAACTGTGTTGCCCCTGTGAAAAGTTATTGCCTGTTCAGGGATGGCTTTTTTTCTGACACTTCATTGCTGTAGTTGTTTTATTCTCAGAAATATCTGAGATATTCATGCTCTAAAATTTCCTCTGCGCCTCGATTTAGAAGAAAAAAGATCTCATTTCTGGGCGGACACAAGTTAGTTGGGCACTAGGGGAGCGCCTCAAATTCCTTTAAAGTTATAAGCTCTTAAGTAATTTAAAAATAAACTCACAAAAAAACTATTGACTGGTATTTTGAATGTTGTATATAGGACATTAAATATCTTATTTATCTTTTATTTATGGGGGGCAGAATGAGACTGACACGAGCTGGAGAGTATGCGATCAGATGTATGGTTTATCTGGCCCACAAGGGAAAGGGGATTCAGGTTTCCAAACAGGAAATTGCTGAACGGGCAGATATCCCTGCCCATTTTCTGGCTAAAATTGCTCAGGATCTGGCCAGGGCCGGCTTAATTGCAATTAAGCAAGGCCCCAAGGGTGGCTATAGTATGCTTAAGAATCCTGAGGAAATATCATTGCTCGAAGTTGTTGAGGTGATGATTGGCGAAATCTTTCTCAACGACTGTGTTGGTCGCCCAAGGACATGCAAGGCGAGTAAACAGTGCAGTGTCCACAAGGTCTGGGAAGAGGCCAGGGCTCAGCTGCGCAGGACTCTGGGAAAGGTGAATCTGGCAGAGTTGTCAGAAAGTGATTCTTGTATTCCTGTTTTTCTTGTGCATAATTAAAGAAACGGAAAATTTGTGGCATCAAAATGGTGCGGGTGTGCTAAAGGAGGTGGTGATGACGAAGGTGGCCAGTAGGGTGTTTAACTTTTATCGTGACGGTTTCAGGCAGATGACCGTTGGCAGAACACTCTGGAAAATCATTATTATCAAGTTGTTTGTTATGTTTGCCGTCCTGAAACTCTTCTTTTTCCCAAACTACCTTAACACCAATTTTAAAACAGATGAAGAACGGGCAGGATATGTCCTGGAGCAGCTCACCAGGCAGCCGGTCCAAAATATAAAGTAACCTGAGGAGGAAAAAAATGATTGATGTGGATCCCAGTCTGGTGAACTGGTCCCGGGCGCAGTTCGCGTTTACGGCGATGTATCACTGGATTTTTGTACCCCTGACACTTGGATTGTCCTTTCTTTGTGCCTTTTATGAAACGATCTATCTCAAGACTGGCAATGAGGAGTGGCGGAAGATAACTCGTTTCTGGATGACCCTTTTTGGCATTAACTTTGCCATAGGTGTAGCTACTGGTATTATCCTCGAGTTTGAATTTGGAACAAACTGGTCAAACTACTCTTGGATGGTCGGAGATATTTTTGGAGCCCCGCTGGCCATAGAAGGTATCTTTGCTTTTTTTCTGGAAGCCAGTTTCTTTGCAGTTATGTTCTTTGGCTGGAATAGAGTATCCAAAGGATTTCATTGCTTCTCCACCTGGATGGTGGCCATAGGATCCAACCTTTCTGCTGTCTGGATCCTGGTTGCGAACGGCTGGATGCAGAATCCTGTCGGTATGGCGTTTAACCCTGATACAGCCCGTTTTGAGATGGAGAACTTTGCGGAAGTTGTCTTTAATCCCGTTGCTGTGTCAAAATTTACCCACACATCCTCATCCGGTTTTGTCATGGCTTCAGCATTTGTGTTGACAATCTCCTGCTGGTATCTGATCAAAGGGCGTCATGTTGAGATGGCCAAAAAATCCATCGTTGTGGCTTCAGTTTTTGGGCTTGTGGCGTCAATCTTTGTAGGTTTTACCGGCGATGAATCTGCATATGAGGTTGCCCAAAAGCAACCCATGAAGCTTGCTGCCATGGAGGGTCTCTACAAAGGTGAGCGCGGAGCAGGAATTGTTGCCATGGGAATTTTGAACAGTGCCAAAGAGCCTGGCGATGTCCAGGACGCCTTTCTTGTTCAGGTGAAGGTACCCGAACTTCTGTCACTTCTCGCCAATCGTGAGCCAGGTTCGTTTGTTCCCGGTATCGATGATCTTGTTTATGGAAATAAGGAAGAAAATGTCATGGGTGTAAACACCATGATGGAAAAAGGAAAGCTGGCACTTACCGATCTTGCGGCTTTTAAAGAGGCGAGGAAGAATAAAACAGATCAGGTTGCCGAAGCTGCCCTCGAGCGCTTTAATGTCAATAAGGAATTCATGGGATACGGGTACCTCAAGACACCAGAGGAGGCCGTTCCACCAGTAAATATTGTCTTCAACTCCTTTCGTCTGATGGCAATTATCGGTTCTCTGTTTCCGGTAATATTTGGGGCATTTCTTTTTTATACCATGAAGGGAACCATCACTGAGAAGCGTTGGTTGCTTCCGGTTGGTCTGTTTACCGGACTTCTCGGACTTCTCGCTCAGCAGGCAGGATGGGTTACAGCGGAAGTTGGACGACAGCCCTGGGCAATACAGGGGCTTATGCCAGTGAAGATTGCTACAACGAATCTCTCCACCACTGCTGTTCAGATCACTTTTGCAATGTTTGCCGTGGTTTTCACCATGCTCCTCATTGCTGAAATATCCATTATGTTGAAACAGATTGCAGCCGGACCGGAGGGCCACTGAAAATGATATCAAATTTAGATTACGTTACCTTGCAGCAACTCTGGTGGGTTATCTGCTCAGTTGTCGGGGCACTTTTTCTCTTTCTCACTTTTGTTCAGGGAGGACAGACCCTGCTCTGGCAGGTGGCTAAAAGTGAGACGGAAAGTGCGTTGGTTGTGAATTCTCTTGGTCGGAAATGGGAACTTCCTTTTACAACATTAGTTCTTTTTGGCGGGGCGCTTTTTGCCTCTTTCCCAAAATTTTACTCCACAAGCTTTGGTGGTGCCTATTGGGTGTGGATACTTATTCTTTTCACCTTCATCATTCAGGCAGTGAGTTATGAATATCGTAAGAAACCGGGAAATGTATGGGGAACGAAAACCTATGAATTGTTCATGTTTATTAATGGTTCTGTCGGGGTACTTCTCATCGGAACAGCAATTGGTACCTTTTACACCGGTTCGGCCTTTTCTCTTAATAACATGAACCATGTTACCTGGCAGTATACTATGGGTGGTATCAATCTTCGCGGTCTTGAGGCGGCCTTTTCCCTGTTTAATATTTCCCTGGGATTGTTTCTTGTCTTTAATGCCCGGGTGCTGGGTGCTCTGTATCTGCTCAATAATCTTGATCTCGGATCTGTTGCCGCAATGGAACAGCGCCTCCGCAAGGCGGTGTGGACAAATTTTATCTGTTCTCTTCCCTTTTTGCTCTATGTGGTGGTTGCGATTCTTTTGATGAAAGGTTTTAATGTGGATGATGAGGGTGTAGTTTCCATGGTATCATTTAAGTATTTCTTAAACTTCTTGGCCCTGCCCCATCTGCTGGTTATGCTCCTTGGCGGACTGGCTCTGGTTATCTGGGGTGTGCTGCTTGGGGCCCATAAGGGAAGTTTCAGGGGTATCTGGCCTGCGGGACTTGGTACTGTCCTAGTTGGTCTCTGTGTTCTTTGTCTGCCTGCATTTAATGGAACAGCCTTTTATCCCTCAACCTTTGATCTGCAGTCGAGTCTTACCATCTACAATGCTTCTTCGAGCGAGTATACCTTGAGGGTAATGACCTATGTGGCTCTTGCGGTTCCATTTGTGCTGCTTTATGTAGCGTACCTCTGGAAACAGATGGATTCCCAGAAGCTGAGTACACAGGATGCAATGGATCACGAGGCTTATTAACGCCTTGCTTCATAAAAACTGTAATAAAAAAACATGTAAATGAGGTACGAGATTCCGAGAAATCAGCGAGAGCTTTGTGAAATTAGAAGTTTTATGAACTCTTAAAAAAAACTACAATAAACCTAGTCGATGGCTAAGTAAAAAACTTCTAATGCGAGGTGCGTAACATATCTACCATTTCGGCGTACCAGGATAACGCCGTAATGGTAGATGTTTTGCTACAACAAAGCAGATGGAGATTTTTTACGACGCCATTACACTTGAAAGAGGAAAAACGATGACCACTGTAATTTTACTTGGCTATGTAGCAGTTATCATAATATCATATAAAGGGGCGGTGATGGCACTTGATAAATCAGGGCTCCTGTAGATTCGATTACAGGCAGAACTGGGATCGATCCTGGGGTGATAGAGTGCACAATGGAAGGTCGGCCCTTTCCATTGTGCTTTTTACGTTTTACTTTCTTCCACTGGTATGAAAAAACATGATTGAATACGATCAGAAGGTGACCCTGCTTGGGTCAAATGTCAAGATTCGCAATTTACCAATCAAGCAGGTGAGTCTTCTTGAAGAGGGAAATCTTCCCGCCTATGGTTATAATCCCGGCGATCACATTGAACTGATGGCCGGTGATGTTTCAGTGGAATATGGACGTCTGGAACAGCTGTTGACCTGGCTTGCATCTTATGTGTCGGAATCTGACTTGAATCCGAGAATCCATTCTGTGACTTACGGTGAACAGAAGGATGTCTTTCAGATATTTAAAAAGTATCGCAACTCCAATGTGGAACGGGATGATCATGGTTGGTACATGGTGAACCAGTATCTACCTGCCGGAGGGCGACCGTGTGAGGCCGAAGACTTTGTTGTAGATGCTTCCAATAAGGAAGTTTTCTCTAACAACGACGGGCTGATAGTGATTGACGACTCCGGCCATCCGCCGGAATTCCGCCAGGAAGATCTTGATCTTAATCCGGGACTCTGGGCCATTGCCATGGGAATCAGCGTGGCGTACTGGGGGAATTGGGCGAAACTGCTGGGTGATCGTTTTGTCCTGTTCTGCCGTCTGTCTGACCTGGAAACCACCCGGATGGAGATGGACTGCTCTGTGAACTGGGAGACCATTGTTGCGATGTGTCTGCGAGCTCTGCGGACTGAAGAAGTGGGTCTCTGGGACATCCGGAATTCAAAATTTTGCTGTCATATTGTGGTTGAGATGTTTCCCCACGGAGTTCTTTATATCGGGCCGGAGGCAATTTTCTTCCGTTACCGTAAAGGCTGTCTTCCTGAGAAGAGTTCGCCGCGGCAGCGTGGTTCTGTTCCCTGTTATGATACTCTGCTTCCAGCAATGCTTGCCATGGATGCTCTTCGTTTCGGCGAGTTCACATTCAGTAGGAATTATTTTTATGATTTCTCCCAGCGGGTCTTGAATAACTGGGAGCTACTTTACAACCATGGCTATTATTTCAAGGAGACTCTGGAGTTTCCCAACCTTGATTTTGCCAAGAGTTTTCCGGGCGGCTATGCCTGCTCGTTTATCAGCAGCGGGCCCGATCCCAGCTTTTTTGAACTGCCGCCACTGTCAACGGACTTTGAGGTGGTTCTTGACCTTGTTGCTTCTCAGATCTGGTCAGATGAAAAGAAACGTGCCTTAAGAAGTTTCTTCTACTTCCGAAAATCATCTCCTGCCATGGAGAGGGGTTCTCTTGGTGTTGCCCATGGTTACATGGATGAAATTGTATCAGTTCTCCATGATTTAAAGGAAGAGGTTAATCGTAAAGATGGATTTGGGGATTTGCCTATTTTTCAGGTGGGTCACCTGCGAACAACTGATCCTGCTGAGATTGACCCGGTGATTACTCTTCAGAATGTTATGGATTCCTACGTTTCCAAGGAGAGTGTCCTGCGGCCCCTGTGCCTCGGAGTATTCGGTCCTCCCGGGGCGGGGAAATCCTTTGCTGTAAAGGAGGTAGCCAGGGTTATTTCAGAACGCTTTGATGGTGATCCCTTTGATTTTTTTGAGTTCAACCTCACTCAATTTGCCTCTCCTGATGAAATTAACTCTGCCATTGAACCGGTGCGGGCCTCGGTGGCCATGGGGAAGGTACCCATAGTGTTCTGGGATGAGTTTGATTGCCGTTATGATGGTTATGAATTTGGCTACCTCCGTTATTTACTCCCCTCCATGCAGGATGGTGTTACCTATGTAAACGGTATCCCACATTTTATTGGTAGGGCTATTTTTGTTTTTGCCGGAGGAGTCAAGGCCAGTTGGGCTGGAATGGAGAAGCTTCTTGATCCCACAGACAGAGAGTCTCTGGCTCTGATGAAGACTCTGAAAATCCCTGATTTTATGAGTAGGTTACGGGTTGTTCTGGATATTGACGGTATCGAGATTCCTGACATTCTCCTTCGTGATTCAGCCACCAGTGATGACCTTGAAGAGCTTCGCCGAATACTGTTAAAACGCGCCTTTATTATTGCCCATCAGATGGATACTCATTGGAAAAAGGCTGCCCGGAAGACGTCCGGTCTACTACTGCGCCTGCTGCTAAGCCGGTATAAATTTGGCGCACGATCCATTGAAGCTGTCATTGAGGCCAGTCGTGCTTCAGACAGGCTGGTCTATGGACTGCCGGAACTTATTGCTCCGTCTGCTGCCAGGATTCATGCGGAATGGCGTATTGATCTGGAAAGAAGGATAGATCATTTGCGTAAGCAGGAGGGCATGCGAGCGGTTTGGTAGGGCTGCAGTTTGCCGCAGTGTGCAATACTCCTTTATCTTCTCCGGATAAGCGGATAAAATTGTGAATAATGGATGAATAGTTATTTTGGAACAGAGCGATATGGATTCAACAGCAGGCCCAAACGGTGCGTGGTCTGAAGTTACCCTTGACCTGGAACGGCTGAAAAAAAACTGCAACGGCAATACAGCCATTGTAAGGGAACTTGTTGCTCATCTGCGGGACAAGAGCGGTCCAAAGTGGATCGCGGCCCTGCAGCAGGCAAGCGATGCCGGTAATGCCGAAGAATTACGGGAAATCTGTCATGGCATGAAGGGGGCCAGTGCAACCATCTTTGCGTGGAAGATCTCAAATCTTGCCCTTGAATTTGAACACCTTGCCCGTGATGGAGAGCTGACAGAACTCAAGGGTCGGATGGGTGAAATGCTGAATGTTTTTGACGAATTGACAGGATGGATAAAGGATCGTCCTGAATTATCCTGAGTCGCACTGAATGTAGGTGGGGCCTATCTGTCACCACAGCGAAGAAAGACAGCCTGAATCATGAGGCTGTTTTTGAAGTTGACCTCGCTGTTTCCCATACTGTTGCTGCCAAGGCCAACCAGGGGACCTGCGTTATTCCAGGTATCAAAACCAAATTTCCATCCAAGCCAGGTTTTGTTGAAATTATAACTGTAACTGGGACCATGGTATTCGAAGCGATTTTCGCCAAGATTGGATTCATTTTCCCTGGACAGGCCAATGAGGATGAGGTTTGCACCCCTCTGTTCAGCTTCTTTCTTGATGGCAGTGCTGATTTCCTGACCGGTTGAGTTTTCTTTGGTGGTCATCAGCAGATGTGCAAATGCGGAACAGGTGTCCGGAATGTCACTTTCCTGAATCACTATTTTACTACCAGGTGTCGCAGGGAAACTGATACCTGTGTACTCTGCGGTTCCGGAAAAGCACCCTGAGAGAGCTGTGCTGAGAGCGATTAGTAAAAAAAGTTTTATGGTGTGCATGGTGATGATATACCTGTAACGCGTAAAAGTGAGACCAGGGGATAAACTGGACCGGTAGAAAGGAGCAGATTACAGTCTTCTGTCCTCCCTGTGGTTCCGGTGATCCTAATAATTAAAAAACAAATACGCTATTTTTCTTTTTTTTTCTATTATTTTTTATTTTATGACATCAATTTCTGTTCGAAACAGTCCTCTTATAAATATGGCCGCCTTTGTGGTTGTGGTCGCCGGGATGAAAGCTGCATCTCCCCTTGTGGTTCCGTTTCTGCTCGCGGTTTTTCTGGCAATTATTTGTGCTCCGCCGCTGTTCTGGATGCAGAAGAAAGGGGTTCCAGAGCTTGTTGGGATGCTGCTACTCATTATACTGATTGTAGGGGTCTGGCTCTTTCTTGTTACCCTGATCGGCTCCTCCATGACGGACTTTTCCAGAAATGTCCCACGTTATCAGGAGCGGCTTCTGGAGCAGGCAGGTGGCTGGTGGCAATGGCTGGACAGTAAGGGGGTTACCCTTGACAGAGGGTTAATTACGGACACCTTCAATCCTGGTAAGTTGTTGAGAGTTGCTGCTAATACTCTTAACGGCGTGGGTGGGATGCTCACCAACGCTTTTGTAATATTCTTGACTTTCTTCTTTATCCTTTCTGAGGCTGCAGGGTTTCCCTGTAAAATACGGGCGATTCAGGGTGAAGATTCAACTGCTCTTAAAAAATACGGAGAGATCGCCTCCGGAGTGAACCGTTATCTTGGGATCAAGACACTCACCAGTCTAGTCACAGGTGTTATTGTCGCTGGTAGTTTGACACTGCAGGGGCTTGATTATGCCGTCCTGTGGGGTGTGGTGGCATTTCTGCTGAATTTTATCCCTAATATCGGCTCCATCATAGCTGCCATTCCCGCTGTCCTGCTTGCACTGGTTCAGCTTGGCTGGCGGGCCGCCCTGGTCACCGGAATTATCTATCTTGTGGTGAATATTGTTATTGGTTCCATTCTTGAACCACGGGTGATGGGGAAGGGAGTTGGTCTCTCTGTCCTGGTGGTTTTTCTTTCCCTGGCGTTTTGGGGGTGGGTTCTTGGCCCTGTGGGGATGCTCCTCTCGGTTCCCCTTACCATGGCAGTCCGCATAGCCCTTGATGGCAGTGAACATACCCGATGGATTGCCATACTCCTCGCTTCAAACCGGGGCTTGAGTCGGTGTGTTGAAAAAGAACAGGAGGGGGAGGGGGAGGGGTAGCTGAAATTTTTGCTACTGGCTGGCTTATTCAGGTCATCAATTCGGGTTAGTTGCCAAGCGAACCTGAGCCCAGATATCTATGGGGTTTGGAGAACCACGCCGGGATCCACCTCCCTGGCCACTTTGCATTCCACTCTTTCCTCTGCCACCGCCTTTGCCGCCACCTTTACCGCCGCCACCACTATCATTACTGCCACCCCGGCCTCCTGCCATTTTGATTCTTCCACTTTCAAAACCGATGCTGATTGAGTCACTGTTCTGACTCCGCTCAAGTGGAAGCTGCAGTTCGTAAATGAGGTAGTCGTATTGAACCCGTAATCTTACGTATATGCCCAGCTCTGCTGCTTTTTCAGTGACCATGGTCTGACGGCTCTCAGTCAAACCGTTTAAAATAGCAAGGTTGTACCGGCTGTCTTCAATCTTTTCATTCATACCCTCCCTTGAACGATGGTCTTCTGGAGAGCGTGGGGTTATATGTGTTTTGGGTAGAGGAAAGAGGAGGCCGAAATCCTTTCTGGCCTCACCGCTACGGTCTATCCACACTGTAAAGCCTGCGCGGAGAAATAACATTTTTGTCTTCTGTTCTCTGGTTATCAATTGAATGTAAAGGGTATCGTCGTTGTTTAAAATGGATACACGAACCTTGGAGTCTTCATCAAAATAATTGGCACTTTGCTCCATTGTCGTTTTTTTGTCGTCGGGGGTGACAGGTTGCGCCCACTTGCTTTGGAGGGCAACGGTATTGCAACCGCCAAGCAGCGGGCAGATCGCGAGAATGGCACAGATACTGATAATTTTGGTGATTTGCGGGGTCATTGTGGATTCCGTTACTGTTTTTGAATAGATGTACGGGAGTGTGTTTTTTGTCAATGGAGACAATGCTAGTTTATTTGTTGTCTGATTGCCGTTAAGGCCCGGTTAATTTATGTAAAGTTGTGTAAAATAGATGTCGGATGCCATGTCACTGCAGTACCATATTGCAGGTACGAGAGTTCTTGCGGAGGGTGAAGAGGAATGCAGCAGATATTAGTCATAGATGATGATAAAGAGTTGTGCGAGTTGCTGGTGGATTTTCTGGAACCGGAAGGCTTTGCGATGGAAATTGTCCATGAGCCATTTGGCGGATTGCGCCGTGCATTGTCAGGAGAACATCGCTTGGTGATTCTTGATGTGATGCTTCCCGGGATGACCGGCATTGAACTCTTGAGGAGCCTGAGGAAATCCTCTCAGATTCCGGTCCTTATGCTCACTGCAAGGGGTGAGGAGAATGATCGTATCCTGGGCCTTGAGATGGGGGCTGATGATTATCTGGCCAAACCCTTTAACCCTCGTGAACTCAGAGCCAGAATACACGCAATACAGCGCAGGACTTTACCGGATGATGGATGCGGCTCTGGAAACATACCTCGAATTGAGCTGGATGATATTCAACTGAGTCTCGGGGCAAGAAGTGTCAAAAAAGATGGGGTTATCATAGAGATGACGGCTGTTGAATTTTCATTACTGTATGAACTGGTGAAAAATGCTGGTCGGGTACTGACCAGAGAAGAGCTTACGAGAATAGTTTTACATCGGGAACTTGAGGTCTTTGACCGAAGTATTGATGTTCATATCAGCAGTCTCCGTAAAAAACTCGGGCACCAGGTGAAGGGGCGAGAGCGGATTAAGACCCTGCGCAGTGTCGGTTATCTCTATACTCTTTCGAGTGAGCAGCTCTAGATCATGAACAGCCTCTTTAGGAAACTCTTTGGCAGTTTTGTGTTTATTACTTTGCTGGCCACTGTAACGACTGGGGTGATTTCCTACTGGGCTCAGGTTGGGCCCTATGGTGAACTGATAAAACGAATCCAGCACCATCAATTTCAGACCCTGAACCATTTTGTTACTGTGGCCGGTATTGCAGTAGAAAAAATTGCTGCCAGCGGGGGAGAAGATTCGGTGCAGGAGTATCTGGAAAAAGTTGAGGGATCCGGTATTGGACATATATTCCTGGTACATTCCAATGGAACAAGCTTTTCAGGACGCAGTCTTCCTGCCGGCGCCACGGATCTTGCCGCCGCTTCCGCACGATCAGCAGCGGTAGAATATAATATAAGTGATACGGAAGTGATGGTTGCGTTACCCGTTTCAGGGCCTGAACTGCAAGACTATGTGGTCCTTGGTACCATGGAGCGGATTTTCTGGCCAAAAGTTTCTGATATAGGCCAGAGCAGAATGCAAAGGCCAGGACCACTTCCTCTGGGACTTCCCCTTCTGGTGATGCTGCTTATTGCGGGTGGTGGTTGCTATCTGCTGGCACGTTCCCTTACAGCACCTGTGCGTAGGCTGCGTCATGCGGCACAGAAAATAGCAGAGGGCGACTTCTCAGCCCGGGTGGATACGCCTGGTTCCAAAGGAGATGAGATTGCAGATCTCAGTCGTGACTTCAATCTCATGGTGGAGAAGACAGAGGCTCTGATTCAGGCCAGGACACGACTGCTTCGCGATATTTCCCACGAACTGCGCTCTCCATTGACCAGGCTCAACTTGGCGCTGCAGATGGTGAGGCAGCGTCCAGACAAGGCCGATAATTATCTGGATAGAATTGCAAAAGAGTCAGAGCGGGTTGACGTACTTATCGGGCAGCTTCTGATGTTGACCAGGATGGAGGGCGGTATGGATAGTGGCAGTTGTCAGCCGGTGAATCTTAAAAAATTGATCAGAGATATTGTCCAGGATGCGGATTTTGAGGCAGCGGCAGGTCAGGGGGCGGGTCTTGGGGTACTGTGTCTTGAGGATGTTACTGTGGCAGGAGATGAAGAGCTTATTAGTCGGGCTTTGGAAAATGTGATTCGTAACGGTTTGCATTACACTTATCCAGGTACAGTGGTGGAAATTCAGCTTACCAGAACTGAGGAGGTGGCAGTTGCTCGTATCAGAGATTGTGGCCCTGGTGTTGCAGAAGGTGATTTGGAAAATATATTTAAACCATTTTTTCGGATCTCAGCATCAAGGGGCAGGGATTCGGGCGGTACCGGCGTTGGTCTGGCCATAGCCAGAGGAGCCATACAGATGTACGGTGGTACCATTCATGCAAAAAATTGTGCTGATGGAACTGGTCTGATTGTGGAGATAACACTGCCACTGTTTCAGGAGGATGGATCCAGCAGGTAGTCTAAAACCGGAATTGAGAAGAATCCCATTGCCGGTTTTAGACCGGGTACCCAGGCAGATGCTGTCCATGTCATCTGGCAGGATTGACAGAGGAGTCGTTACTGTTGCTGTCAGGCTTGCAGGTTCACAGGGCTGTAGGAGTTGTTCTCCTTGTCATCTTCCTGCTCCCCAAACATATCCAGCAAGGTTGAGGTGAGATCCTGTTCTGGATCCATCTGGTAGGCGGAGAGCATTTGTGAGGAGGGCATACCGCTACCGCTCTGTCCGGCTTGTGCTCCACCCATCTGTTCACGCAGACTCATCATCATGGTCTGCATTTCATCCTGTCCCAGCACACCATCGTTGTTGGCATCAAAACTTGCTGAGACATCTTCAACTGCTATTTGCTGACCGGTCCGTTCTGAGATATCGTCGGTCATGGTCTTGAGTTCTGTCTGATTAATGGCTCCATCGCCGTCAGTGTCAAGGTTGTTAAAACGTTCTCCCTGACCCTGGCGTCGCTGCATACCTTGCATCTGTTGCATGGAACAACCACCAGTACCACAAATTCCGTTCATTATAATTTCTCCTTTTTCTATTTGTGAAGGAAATAAAAGGAGGGCAGGATATCCGTTTCCTGTCCTCCGCCAGGCTCTGTCTGTCTGCTGCCAATGGTGATTTGAAAATCTCCATTGTTCTCTGTCGGATTGTCTGGCAGCGATCTTGCGCTTCTTTACATAAACTTTACAAAACGTTCGATGGACCATGATCGTCATATCCCAGGACAAGTCTCGAGAGGATTGTCGAGCAGTTGGGCCCGGTTTATGCGTGGCGGTGCTTGTGGTTGACAAGGAAGAGTCCTGAAAAGACAAGAGCACCCCCAATAAGCAGTGAGCTGTCGAGTCGTTCTCCGAGGAGTAGCGTACCCGTGAGAATACCACTCACTGGTACCAGGTTCACGTACATGGCAGCTCTTCCTGCACCGAGCTTTTTAACTCCGTCGTAAAACCAGATAAAACCAAGAGTGGTGCCGAAAAAAGAAAAATAAAAGATACAGGCCATTCCTGTCACTGAGAGCCTGCTGATCTCAGTGATGTGGCCGGTTGCCACAGCGGTGAGCGAAAGGAATATGGCACCGAGAGAACAGGAGTAGGCCACGGCAATAAGGGGTTGGATGTTTTTGAGAAGACGTTTACCGATAAGGGTGTAGGCTGACCAGCTGAGGACGCATCCTGCAATGTAAAGTTCACCTGTTCCCCCAAGGTCTCCGGTGAAAATGATTGCTGGATTGCCTCTTGAAATCACGATCAGGGCACCTGTCACAGAGAGTATCATACCAATTGAACGCAGTAGACCGGAGCGTTCTTTGAAAAAGAGGATGGCCAGCAGTGTAGTTACCACAGGATTCACTGCTATGATCATGGATGCTCTGCCGGCCTCCACTGATTGAAGTCCTGTGAAGAAAAAGATGTTATAGGCATAGACTCCTGTCAGGCCAAGCAGGGCCATGGCACCCCATTGCTGAAATGTAAGCATGGGCAGTTTTCTGTCCCGAATGAGAATTACGCTTAACAGCATTGTCGAGGCGGCGATGAAACGAAAAGTTGCAGCTGTTATCGGGTGCAGCTCTTCGGCAAGCAGTCGTCCGGCCACAAATGTTCCGCCCCAGAAGAACATGGTAATAACAAGACGGATATGAATCCCTGCAGAGGGAGCTGGTTTCGACATAACTGGCTGAGAAGAATGACGGAGAGTAGAGGTGTAGTTGCGGTTTGGTATCAGGTCAGACAGCAGAGACGATACGAAGAGAACCCAGGTTGCATTTCTGTGATGGAGAACACAACGTGGGTTCTTAGTAGTCAGGGATTAAAGGTGTCTGAAGGTTGTCAGCTATTATCTTTTTTCGGCCTGGGCCTTGGCATAAGCAGTGGCGGCACACTCATTCTTGCCAAGATCAAGCTCTTCCTGTTTCTCTATATCATACTGTTCCATATTGCCGTTGGCAAGGCGGATAAGAGCGTATTCCGGAGGTTGCTCACGCATGTTGTCTTTAATGTATTTGACGAATTCATTGACATCAGTCATGGAAAAGACATCCTTGTTACGATCTTTTACCTGACGGAAGGTAAGGCAGAAAATAAGATCTTCGTCAGCTTCAGACCAGTCCATATAGTGGCCCGGAAGTACCAGAAGCGAGTCGTCAAGTTTGGCAACCTGCTGCAGGGTGTTAAAGAGCAGTACTGCCCAGTCCTCGGCCTTGCCGCCAAGGTCGGGGCGTCCGA
Organism: Deltaproteobacteria bacterium; assembly: GCA_024280265.1. GTDB lineage: Bacteria > Desulfobacterota > Desulfobulbia > Desulfobulbales > Desulfocapsaceae > Desulfocapsa. The sequence continues at coordinate 15,388 of JAJRQL010000191.1, read as the reverse complement.
TAGACTGAATGAAGACGGTATCACCGGAGAGCATATAGGTGTTGTCCACAATTATGGTGAAGGAGCCGGGAGTGTGACCGGGGGTGAGCATGATTTTCACCTCGGGGCCGCCGTTGCTGAAACTGTGGATCTCGCCGTCTGCAACCAGGGTATGTCCTGCCTTGGTACCCTCAAAGTCGATACCACCATAAAACGTGGCCCCGGTTTTCTCAGCAATTTGACGGGAGCCGGATATATAGTCTGCCTGAAGGTGACTTTCAAAGGTCTTGGTGATTGTACAGTTTTTACTCTTGGCAAAATCGATATAAAAATCAACATTCCGGCTTGGATCCAGTACCATCATTTCTCCGCCCGAACAGATACCGTAGCTGCAGGATGCCTTTCCAGGACGGATAAACTGATACAGGCTGTAGTCATCGCCTTCACGGACAGTTTTTGGGACCAGTAAATTTCCCCAGGTTTTGATACCACCTGCGAGATAACGAACATCGTCAAAACCGTGTTTTACGAGAATTTCTCCAACGTATTTTGCAGAGCCCTCCTTGGCACAGACTATACGAACTGGTTTGCCTTTAGGGACTTTGGCAACAGACTCATCCTCAATCTCCATAAAGTCGTAATAGGAGACATTATTCATCTCAAAAGGATGGGGCGATTCAACCTGAAATCGGTTGAAGTCCTGTTCGTTGCGGACATCAAGAACCAGGATCTCTTCTTTATCGGTGAGCCACTGAAAGAGGTCTTTTGCTTCGTATGAGGTCAGTTCCATGGGAAATCTCCTGTAGGTGACGGCGCAATCATCCGGCCATCTGATAATAAAAATAAAAATAGCACAACTTGTTTAGGAAATAATATCACATAGGAGTTTCCTTCACAAACTAAAAAAAACAGAAAAGGCTCACTCGACAAGTCGGAAAACTTTTTTGTATTTACTGAAAAAAAATTCATGACTCCCTGTCGTTTCGGTGGTAACGCCACCTTCATCACTTAACACACATACAACATGATTTTTATCGCCAAGATCCATTCCAATTGTTACGCTTTTCACGGCTGGTTCTCCCTTTTTTTTTTGCAGCATTGTGACTGCGTTTTAGTTTCGAGCAAGATATTATATTCTTGCCCGCGGGTGAACCAGCCTTCTCATTGTACCTTACCTGTATTTTATTGCAGTAAGTCTGGAGTAAGGTACTAAAAGGTGTCAGGGATCAGCTCGTTGAAATAGGTGATTGCTGGGTATTCCGGGGAGAACTTGACTGGTATCCGTGAACTTGGTTTGGCCACATAAACAAGAAATCCCATGCCATACTCTTTCGCAGAGTTGAGTACCTTTGCGGTGTCATCAGCCAGCACAGTGCGTTCTTTGTTGTAGCCCAGATGTGTTTCCAGTTTTGCCCAGAATTCAGGTTGTTCTTTGGCGTAGCCGATTTCCTCGGCACAGACAATGCGATCAAAGTGGGATCCCAGGGCAGTTTTTCTAAGTTTAATCTTCAGGGTCTTGGAGTGGGCATTGGTAACCAGATGGACTTCCTTGCCGATCCTTTGCAGGTACTCCAGAAAATCGACCACATAAGGGTGGACCTGAATGAGGTGATCAACCTTGCACTTCAGTTCTGGAATATCCAGTCCGAGCCTGTCCGACCAGTAATCGAGATCAGTCCACTGCAGGGTGTTTTCCACGCTCTGATAGCGCTGCAACAATATTTTCCGTGCCTCTTTCTCAGAGAGACCGTTGTTTTCGGCAAAAATTTTGGGGACATATTCCTCCCAGAAATGGTCATCAAAATACTTGTCCAGCAGGGTTCCATCCATGTCGAGCAGGACGGTATCTATCTGGGACCAGAGAAAGTCAGGTTTGATCTGCATAGTTGTCATGATAAATCTTCCGGTTGCAGTTTTAGTGCCGATAGCTCCCCGAGTATCCTCTGCAATACGTTAAACAGTTGCTCTTTGGAGTCTATGGTGGCAGGAATGATAAGCCTGCCGTCAGGGGTTATCCGGCGTGGTGGAGCTTTTCGCTTTTTGCTGCCCTTTTGAAGAAAGCTCAGTAGCAGGGCAGGATCAAGGGGGGTGTCGTCACTGAATATGAAAACAAAGGAATTCTTACCCTTTTCCAGCTTGGTAACCCCGAGTTCACTGAGCTCTCTTTTAAGGGCCACGATCTTGAAGAGGTTTCTGGTTTCTTCGGGGATCTTGCCATAACGGTCTGCAAGTTCCTCTTGAAGGTCGTCATAGGCATCGTCAGAACCAGTGTTTGAAAGGGCAGAGATGCGACGATAACTGATGTAGCGCTGCGAGATATCAGGAATGAAGTCTTCAGGAATATAGGCTGAGATCTGGAGATTGATTTCAGTCTCAATGTGATCCTGTTTCAGAGCACCTTCATCACCTGTGGCAGCACGGGCCTTCATGTCAGCTACAGTTCTCTGGAGGAGATCAAGATAGAGGTCATAACCAATGGCCGCGATGTGTCCGGACTGGGAGACTCCGAGAAGATTTCCACCGCCCCGGATCTGGAGATCACTCATGGCGAGTTTGAAGCCACCGCCAAGTTCGTTGCACTCCATGAGTGCCCGGAGCCTGTCTTTGGAGTCCTTGCTCAGGCTGTCCATTGACGGGACGAGGAGATAGGCAAAGGCCTGGGCAGAGGACCTCCCGACACGGCCACGTAACTGATAGATTTCGGCGAGACCCAGCATATCGGCACGGTTGATAATCATGGTATTGGCTGATGGGATATCGAGTCCAGATTCTATAATGGTGGTTGCCATCAGAACATCTACTTCCCGGTTCACAAAGCGCACCATGATATCTTCAAGTTCTTTTCCACTCATCTGGCCGTGGGCCACGGCAATCCGTGCCTCAGGAACCAGGTTCTGAACATTTGCAGCCATTTTGTAAATGGATTTTACCCGGTTGTGAACAAAAAAAACTTGGCCCCCTCTGCGCATCTCCTTTAAGACGGCCTCTTTTATAACTAGGTAGTCATAGCGGGAAACGAAGGTTTTCACAGGTCTTCTGTGTTCGGGGGGGCTTGATATCACAGAGAGGTCCCTGATGGAGAGCAGGGACATCTGTAGAGTTCTGGGGATGGGGGTGGCTGTGAGGGTGAGGATATCCACCTCGGATTTTATTTGTTTGATCTTCTCCTTGTGGCTCACTCCGAAACGGTGCTCTTCATCAATGATGAGCAGGCCAAGTTCATGATAGCTGATATCTTTTGAGAGCAGCCGATGGGTACCAATAATAATGTCAATCTTACCGCTTTTCAGATCTTTGATTATTCTCTTCTGCTCAGCAGGGCTGCGAAAACGGTTGATACACTCCACGGTGACGGGAAAACCCTGCATACGTTCTCTGAATGTTTTGGCATGCTGCTCGGCAAGAACAGTGGTGGGGACAAGAATGGCGGCCTGCAGTCCGTCTTCTACAACCTTAAAAGCTGCGCGAACTGCAACCTCGGTCTTGCCATACCCCACATCCCCGCAGACCAGTCTGTCCATGGGTTTGTCACTGCAGAGATCATCAATGACATCGGTGATAGCCTTGTCCTGGCCAACGGTCTCGTCATAGGGAAAGGATTCCTCAAGTTCGTGGAAGAGCTCACCTGGTGGAGAAAAATGTCTTCCCTTACGGAGTTCACGTCTGGCATAAATTCCAAGGAGTTCCTCAGCAACCTTCCACACTTCCTCTTTAACTTTTGCCTTGGCTGCCCGCCATGATCCTGTACCGAGTTTATCGATGCGCGGCTTTTTGTCAGATAGTCCTTCATAACGACTGATCAGGTTAAGGCGATCGACAGGGAGGTAAAGTTTGTCACCATCACGATATTCAAGGAGCATGTAGTCATTTACTACTCCCTGCATACTGAGCGTGGCCATACCCAGGTAAAGGCCGAGGCCGTGATCACGGTGGACCACCACGTCACCGTCATGGAGCTCAGAAAAACGAATGGGTTCACCGAGTTTTTCCCTGCTTTTTCTCCGGTTGCCAATACGCATTTCACCAAAGAGTTCACTCTCTGAGAGGAAGTGGATAGCTGGGTTGTCAAGAGAAAAACCCAGGCTCAGGGGCTGGTCGCAGAGGTAGAGAATATCAGGGGATGAGGAGGCGTGAAATGAGTTTATCTCTAAGGGGCTGTCGATAAAATTAATACTGTGCTGATGTTTTTCAAGGAGCTCTGCCAGGGTTTTCGTCTGGCGCAGGGAACGGCAGCAGAGGATCACCCGATCGCCTTGATTCTGCCAGTTGTAAATTTGCTCAGAAAGGGGTGGGAGCAGGCCCCGTTCCTTACGACGGAGGCTGATCTCCTGTTTCAGTATCTGATGGTTTGTTGCGGTCAGGCTGTGGATAGCTTCCTGGCTGCTGAAAGAGGAACAGAGAATAGTTCCAAAGGAAGCGCTGCGAATTTTGAACTCCTTGTCCGGGATGAAGATATCCTGGGGCGGAAGGGCCGGGAAATGCTTTTCTAGCGCCTCTTCATAGTTATTGTCAATCCGTTCCTGTACCATTGCTCTGGCCTGGTTTTCGAGCTCAGGGCTAAAGTGGATCAGACAACTTTGTTCTGGCAAAAAGTCGAAGAGGCAGGCTACTTTCTCCTGGTGCTCCGGGTAGAAAACGGGGAGAAAGAACTCCATACCGGCAAAACGGGTAGCGGATGCAATCTGCTTCCTGAGTTGAGCGGCGTTGTTTTCTTCCCATGAGAGGCTGGAGCAGTATTTGTCAAAGGTGTCCAGGATACTCGCCATCTTCTCTGATGAGGGGTTGGGGTAGCAGATGTCACTTGCAGGCAGAATGATGGCCTCGGAGACCTCAGCTATGGAACGCTGGCTGATGGGATCAAAGCCACGCAGAGACTCAATGGTGTCTCCAAAGAAGTCGAGGCGCAGGGGGGTGGTGTGAAGAATATTGTCAGCAATAAATGAGGGCGGAAAAATGTCTACAATTCCTCCTCGGACAGAGTAATCGCCGACACTCTGGACAAGACTGACCTTTTCATAGCCAAGTACTTCAAGTTTTGTGATGAGATCATCGCGGTCAATATCTTCTCCGGAGAGTAGAAGCTCCGCATTACCAGAGAGTATTTTTGGTGGAAGTGTCCTCCGCATCAGAGCTTCAGCAGAAACCACAAGGACAAAGTTTTTCTCTGTTTCAAGGAGTCGAAAGAGTGTTGACAGTCTGGCAGCAGTGGTTTCGGGGTCGGGAGAGAGGGGAGTATAGGGAGGGATCTCGTAACCGGGGTAGGTGAAAACTGGAACGTTACTGAAAAGTTTCAGGTCAGCCTCAACATGAGGTACCATTTCTTCATCCGCGACAATGCAGCAGCATGGCTGTGATTCTGCCTGGATAGCAGCGAGTAGTGCCTTTGAGCTCCCACGCAGTGAGGCCATTGTGCGGGAGTTGCCGGCTCGAATTTTTTCTGTGCTGAAGGGAGTACGCATGGTTTTTAAAAAAATTCGGCTGCATGGAAACCATGCAGCCGAAGACAATAGAAATAATGCGGGGGAAGGGGATTAGAATGAACCACCAATGGAGAAGTCAATAACAGAGGTATCTTCATCATCCTTGGGGTCAAGATTGTAACCCCAGACCAGGCGAAGAGGCCCCATGGGGGACATCCATCGGAGTTCAACACCAGCCGCCTTATTGTAGCTGTCAACATTCCAGTCCTCTTCGTTTGCATATACTTTACCGGCATCAAAAAATATTACTCCACGAAGACCAGCCGCGGTAACCAGCGGGAAAATATATTCAATATTGGTGTACCACATTTTGTCGCCACCGATACGGTCACCAGTTGCGGGATCAATGGGACTTGCCTTGCCATACTCAAAACCTCGGATGGTGTTCATACCACCAAGATAGAAGCGTTCGTAAACAGGAAGCTGACCTGTTTCATTTTCCCACACCTGGCCACCAGAAAGTTTGAAATGAAATACCGTGGTCAATGGCAGTGGATAGTACCAGCCGGTGAAGGCCTCAAGCTTGGTAAACTCGGCATCACCGCTCAATGGGCCACCTGCATATTTGATTGTTACAGAATTTTCAGAGCCTCTGGAAGCACCAATGCTCCGGTCACGGGTATCCCGGACCATGCCGAATTTTAAAGCACTGGTTACTTTGATGTCCATAGAATCAATGATGATCTGTGAGGCAAATTCGGACACATTTGTTAAGGTGGTATCGGTGTAGCTGTAGCTTCCATAACCACGTACCTTTTCAAAGAGCGGATAGCCAAAACGAACGGCCCCACCTTTGGAATCCTTGTCGTAGTCATCATATTCCCGGAACCAGTTGAAGAGGTCTGCACCGACGGAGAGGTCGGAATCGCGGAATTTAGGGTTAGTATAACTGAGATTGAAGCGATTTGATGTGCCACTGATGTTTGCAGCAAGGGAGAGCCTGTCACCACGGCCGAGAAAGTTGTTCTCAGAAATTTCACCCATGAGCATGAAGGAGTCAACAGAACTGTACCCGGCTCCAATGCTGAATTGGCCTGTGGATTTTTCCTTTACATTGATGGTTATATCCATCTTTGACGGGTCCAGGGCGGGCTCCGGGACTATGTTCACCTCTTCGAAGTAGTCAAGGCGTTGCAAACGCTGCGTGCTGATTCGCAGTGCTTTGGAGTCAAAGATGCCACCCTCCGCAATTTTCAGTTCACGGCGGATAACATTGTCGCGGGTTCTGCTGTTTCCTTTGATGGATATACGCTGAATATATACAAGATCACCTTTCTTGATGTCAATAAGGATATCGACCCTGGCCCCTGTCGCTGACTTCATTGTTTTGGGGCGGATATCAGCAAAGGCAAAGCCGTTCTCAGAATAGTAGTCGGTTAATTTCAGGACATCTTCCCGGAGAATCTGACGATTAATGAATTCCTGGTTCTGGATGGAGAGCATACTGCGCAGTTGCTGTTTGTCGGCTATGAGATCACCTTGAAAGGAGACGGTTCCAACCCTGTACCGAGGGCCCTCCTCAATGATGAATGTTATATAGAGCCAGTCACCGTCCTGCTCAACCTGGGGCTTTGCAATCTTTACTTCCAGAAAACCCTGATTGTTATAGAAGGAGCCAAGCCGTGCCACATCCTGCTCAAGCATCTGCTGCTTCATCAGGCCACCCTCAGTGAGCCAAGTGAGCCAGTTTTTTTCACTTGATTCAATGATGTCTTCCAAGTCGTCACTGTCAAAGCTTTTGTTGCCGACGAATTTAATTTTTTTGATGTAAATTTTGTCACCTTCATCAATGACAAAGCGTAATTCTACACTTTCGGTATTGGGGTAGCTTATCTGGGCTGTGACCTGAGTGTTGTAATATCCTTTGGCCTTGTACAGTGCTTTTATTGCAGCTACTGCGTTGTTTATTTTACTGTTGTTTAAAATGGTATTGAGGCCAATGTTGGCGGCTTCCGCTACATCTTCTTTTGAGAAGGCGTCAAGTCCGGAATACTCAATGCTGCGGATGATGGGTTTTTCTATTACTTCTAAGGTGACAACCTTTCCTGCTTCACTCTCTGTTACCTTTATGTACACATTTTCAAAGTAGCCCATTTTGAAAATTGCCTTCAAATCTTCACGCAGGGTGGCTGGATCATAGAAGTCTCCGGCCTTGGTTTTCACTTTTCTGGAGATCGCGCCGGAGTCGATGCGTACATTGCCTGCGGGGGAGATGGAAGCAATGATAGAGTCACGTTCCGTGTAGGCAACAACGTCTCGCACCACCTCAGACAGGGTTCCTGCCAGGTTCTCAAGGGATTCCCCCTGGGCGTAATAGTATTTGGGCGAAGAGGGTGCCAGCAGGTCGAAAACCTTGTAATCAACACTGATTTGCTTACCAAGGATTGTGAGACTGCCAATTGCCACGTAGTCGAGGCCTGTTTTTGCGGCAATCTTCTTGAGTGCCTCAGGATCCGGGGGCCAGGTTCCGGCGTAATCAATGAGTTTTTCAGCTTCCTGGCGTGGTATCATGGAAAAAGAGGTGGTTGAAAGGGCACTTGCCAGGGCGTTGTCGGCCTGTTCTGCAATGGTCTTCTGGTCCGCAGGAGCATTAATCTTCAGTGGGAGGTAGCTAGTGTTTTGCTCAACAGCTGCAGCAAACTCTGGAAAAACAAGAGAAAGAAGGAGGACAGGAACCAGCAAAAAGCTGGAAAGAAGAACTCCCTGTTTGGAGATTTCGGAAAGATGGGTGGTTTTTCTGCTGTAATTCATGTTTATATCCTGTTTTTCTAAAGGAAATGTTTTTCTTTTGGCAGTTTCTGCCCGCATTTCATTGAATTCTCAGGTTTTGCTGAATAAAAAATGATAAATTACTCAGTATGCCATGTTTTGCTGGTTTTGCAAAGAGCCCATAAAGAGAAAGGGTAAAAAAGAATGGGTAAGGGTTAATTGTGACACGCTCGCAAAAACCTGAAGTTGTAGATGGATAAGAAAAAAACTTCATATCTGAGGCGTAAGCTTTTTCAATTGTTTCAGTGTGCTAGAGTACGTCGTAATGATTGAAAATGTGAAGCAACGAAGGAGGTGAAGAGTTCTTGCGACGCCATCAATTGTCAATCAGGTCAATAAAGGGTGAGGTGGAATCTTCATGGATACTCTTGAGCAGCTCAATGGGTGATCGCTCGAAATCATTTGCCATCGCCTGGGGGTGGAGAATCGACTCGCTAAAGGTTGAAATGAGATTCTCATGGGTCCAGCGTTTAAGATAATAGACGACCAGAGCGGGGAGCTTAGTGTAGATTGTTTCCTCGGGTTTGGGGTCAATAAAACTTGAGTTAAGCAGCTTTTTCGCAGAGAGGGTCTGGGTCTTATAAAAGCTCTCCAGAAACATGAGTTCTGCTGGTAGTCCTCCGTGGATACCGATGCGTGAGAGTCCTTTTAAGAGGACCTCCAGCATTTTTTTTCCAAATATGGCCATGGAATATGGAACATATATCTCGTGCGGGGTTTTAAGTTCCAGATAGGAGCGGATGGTGAGGATAAGATTGGCGAGTTCCACAGGATCTTTGTCGACAAAGTGATAGGTTTCCCCGTTGAATTCCTCTCTGTTCTCCAGGACATGGTGCACGAAATAGGGAAATTTGTTAGCATTAGAGTAGGAGTGCATGACGTTTTTCTTGGTAAAAAGAACAGGCATGGATTCGTCGGCGATGGAAAAAAAGAGCCTATGGAAGCCCTGAATTTTATGGTCATGCTCACCATAGACTATAGCAAGGCGGATGCAAGTGTAGTCAAGTCCCACGGCTTTATGCATGTATCTCAGAGTCTCCTCGGCCATGAGCTTCGATTTAGCATAGTTATTCAGTTGTGGCTGAATCTCAAGGCAATTGTCTTCAGTGAGGTTCTCACCGTTGGGAAGGGTTGCGGCTGAGCTGATATGGATGTACGGAATTTTCAGAGCTGCTGCGGCACGGGCCATGTTGAGAGTACCAACGTAGTTAACCTCAAAGGCCAGCTGGGAGTCGGATCCAATGTTTGCGATTGCAGTGTTGATGACAAAGTCAGGCTGCAGGCGCTTGAGGTAATCCTTGATGTCAGCAGCGTTTCTGATGGAGAGTTTTTTGCTGCTTGGGGCGCGCAATTCTATGGTGTTAGGAGTCTTGGTTTTAAAGTAGTGCGCCAGAGTACCTCCGATAAGACCGGAGCCGCCAATGAGAACGCCCAAGAGTTTTTTTGAGGAAGAGTTGCTTTGTGTCACAGTCTAATCTATTAAAATTTGTACAATAAGCGATCTTTCTTCTCTGGAAAGATATTATAATCCATCCTAGCACGAATTATTGAAAAAAACATCTTTTTGCTACTGATAGGGTTGGGGAAAAATGATACTGCTTTATTGCAAGGTATCGTAAAACGGGGTGAAATGATGGGTGCAGGGGGAATTTCAGGGACTACTGGCTGGCTGTCTGCAGTAGGAAATTTGCTTTTTCCACCGTCCTGTACGGTTTGTTCCTGCCTGGTTTCAGGTGGTGATCAGGGTATCTGCAACAACTGTCTGGGTGACATTGAGTATATCAAATCACCGTGCTGCTCTGTGTGTGGATGTGAAATGGCTGATTCTACAGCAGGGGATCATCTCTGTGGTGATTGTCTTCGTGTGCATCCACCCTACATTGTTGCCCGTGCTGTAGTCAGATACCAGGAACCTTTTGCTACATTGCTGCACAGTTTGAAATATGGTGGTGATCTCACAGTTTTACCCCCTCTTGAACGACTCATCCGGGCAGGGAAAATTAACCACCTTACCAGTGATGAGTGGATTATACCGGTACCCCTTCATCTCAACAGACTGCGGCAGCGAGGGTTTAATCAGGCTGTTCTTCTTGCAGCGCTCTTTTATCCCAATGATAAAAAACGCATTCTGGTAAGTTTGTTGCGACGCATTCGTCATACAGACCCACAGACAGGACTTGATGGTATTGCCAGGCGGAAAAATCTTCGCCATGCCTTTACTGTCACCAGTGCTGAAAAACTGCAGGGAAGGCCCATCCTTTTAATCGATGACGTTTATACAACCGGCAGTACGGTTTCAGAGTGCAGTCGTGTTCTGCTGGAAGCCGGGGCAAAGTCGGTAAAAGTCCTGACCCTGGCCCGGGTACAATAATGCTGATTTTTGTGGATATGAGAACTCTGATCGGCAAGGAACCCTTAAATCACTCTCTGATTATCTTCCAGGTTTCAGGTGATAAAAAAATACTTCCGACTTGAGGTTTTATTTTTTTGAGTGGCGGAAAAAAGAACAAAAAGAATTTTTCTTCGAATCCGGCGTACTCATTGATATAGCGTCGCCCTTTGCTTGCTGTGGGGAGAAGGTTGAGTAATATATAAGGAAATGTCGATATTTCAAGCAATAGTGAGTTCAAGTAAAATTGCAAATTGTTAATAACTTACTGTTAATCGGACTAAGGCATGAAGATAACAGTATATTGATGTACGATGTTCAGCATGCCCGTAAATAAAGGCTTTTGGAAGGATATGCGGTGTAATCCCGTCTCTGATGGGCCCTTCAGAGACGGTGTGATAATATGTGGTACTGATAGGAAAATTTGTCAAAACCGACTTTGACTGCAGCAGTGAAATGAAGTTAATTCTCCCCCATTGAGTAGCGACAGTGAATCTCACTTTCGTGACTTCTTTATAACAGGAACTATGTGTCTTGTTCCTGTTCTGAATTGATTGAATCCAGAGTGTTAAAAAGAGATTGAGAAGGGTTGTAAGGCTGAATAATTCGCGATTTTGGCCTGATTTCGTTGTTTGGTTTGTTTTTTTAGGGGGAAGGATATGGTTTGGGAGCAGGCAAAAGAGGTATTAAAGGAAAATCTGGGTGATTCTGTTTATGGTCTCTGGGTGGAACCCCTTGAGTGCATATATTCTGATAGTTCTGAGGTTAGACTTGCCTGTCCCGATCGTTTTTACAGGGCCCATCTTGATCGGAATCATCTCGCAACTCTGCAGGAAACGGTGACAGCTCTTTCCGGCAGTCAATGTCGGGTTGTTCTCTGTGACAAAGAGCAGACTGCATTGCCATCTGTTCAGTCCCGGCAGCAGCTTCGTTTGCCTCACATCCCGGAGAGAAAATCAATAGTTCGCTCCCTGCATCCCAGGTATACCTTTGACGCCTTTATGCTCGGTGAGTCTAATCTGCTTGCCCAGTCTGCCTGTAAATCAATGATAAATGGTGATGACACCGTGGGGAGCTGTCTTTATATCAACAGTTCTACGGGACTTGGAAAAAGTCATCTGACCCATGCTGTTGCCCATACCCTCCTTGAGGAGTCCCCGGCAACCCGACTTCGTTATGTAACTGCCCAGCAGTTTGCTTCAGAGATGGTGCGTGGTATTCAGACTGGAAGCATGAATGCTTTTAAGGCGAATTATCATGATCATTGTGATTTTCTGCTGGTTGAAGATGTCCATGCCTTAAAAGGGAAAAAGAAGACCCAGGAGGAACTCAACGAGCTGCTCGATTCGCTGATTAAGAGTGGAAAACGGGTGATTTTTACGGCAAAAAATGCGCCACGTGATCTGAAGGGAATAGATAACGAGTTTCGGTCCCGGATGGGCTCTGGACTTGTGACAACGATCCAGGCTCCTGATTTTGCCACCCGTTATCGCATTGTTGAAAACAAAGTATCCCAAAGCGGATTGGAACTAGAGGAAGAGGCCATATCTTATATCAGTCAGCAGATTCATGGTGATGTGCGTCGCATCGAATCAGCTCTGCTGTCGCTTAGTGCCAAAGCCTCTCTGGCGGGAGGTACTGTTGAGATGGACATGGTTCGTGATGTCGTGGCAGAAATAGTTGGGGTTTCCAAAAATCTTACCACGGCGCTCATCGGGGAAATGATCAGCAGGGAGTTTAATGTGAGTTATAAAGACCTGCAGTCACGCTCTAGAAAGAAGATTATTTCTTTTCCCCGGCAGGTTGCCATGTATCTTGGCCGTAAACACACTGAGGAATCACTTGGAGATATCGGGAAAATCTTTAATCGGAATCATGCCACCGTCATTCATGCGATTAAGGTGGTGTCCGAGTTATGCCGGCAGGACATCTCGGTTCGACGTCAGGTGGAAATCCTAGACCGGAAGATGGCAGAATTGTAAAATCATATCTTCCGGGACGTGGTGGTGTTTTTTTTACAACTGTGCCCCGGTGCTGTATTATTCAGGCATAACATAGTCTTATGATGTGGCTGCAGGGGGGCTGATTCGTAGTAATGAATCAGCCTCCTTTTTTTGTTGTCATGCCTGGAAGTTTCAATATGGCTTTGCAGGTCAAAATCGTATATGATGTCGTTTTTTCAATATATATGATCGCCACTGGAAAAGTACTTTCCGGTCTTGTCGGAATAAGACGGTGATTGAATTTATACAGACGAAATGTGAGGACTTCCCATGACAACTCAAGAGATTATTTACACCAAGATTGATGAGGCACCAGCCCTGGCATCGTATTCCCTGTTACCGATTCTGCAGGGGTTTACCAGGGGCGCAGGCTTTGAACTTGTGCAGAAGGATATATCTCTGGCTGGACGTATCATTGCAAACTTTCCTGAAAATCTTACTGCCGCTCAGCAGGTCCCTGACGACCTGGCGGAGCTTGGCAGGTTGGTAAAAGAACCTGAAACCAATATTGTCAAACTACCCAATATCAGTGCCTCCGTACCTCAGTTGATAGAAGCTGTTCAGGAGCTGCAAAACAAGGGATATGGTATTCCTGATTATCCCGCAGAACCACAAACTGACGAAGAAAAGAAGATTCATGCCAGGTACGCACAGGTACTTGGTAGTGCTGTGAATCCAGTGCTGCGCGAAGGCAATTCGGATCGTAGGGCAGCGGTTTCAGTAAAACGCTTTGGCCAGAAAAAACCGCATCGGATGATGAAAGAGTGGCCCGATAAGTCCAAATGCCGCGTCAGTTACATGGACGATGGTGATTTTTACAGCAGTGAGCGTTCAATCATAATGGCTGAGGCTGCGACTGTGCGTATTGAGTGTGTGGCAGAAGATGGGAATGTGACAATTCTTAATCCGGAAATTCCTTTGCTTCCGGGAGAGGTGATTGACGTTTCTGTAATGAATGTCAGGAAGCTACGCGAGTTTTATGCGCGCCAGATTCATGCTGCAAAAAAGGATGGCGTTCTGCTCTCCCTGCATCTGAAGGCAACGATGATGAAGGTCTCTGACCCTGTAATGTTTGGCCACTGTGTATCAGTGTTTTATCAGGATGTTTTTGATAAACATGGTGAACTGCTTGCCTCACTTGGAGTAAATGTCAATAACGGGCTTGCTGATGTGTATGAGAAAATTGAGTCTTTACCAGCAGCTCAGAGGGAGGAGGTTGAAGCGGATATCATGGCAGTTTACGAGGGTAGCTGTGAGCTTGCCATGGTGGATTCCAGCAAAGGAATTACCAACCTTCATGTTCCCAACAATATAATAATAGATGCTTCTATTCCTGTGGTCATACGTGACGGTGGTAGAATGTGGGGGCCTGATGACAAACTCCATGATACCAATGCAATGATTCCAGATCGTTGTTATGCGAGGATTTATCAGGAAGTTGTTACTGACTGCCAGCAAAATGGAGCTTTTGATCCAGCCACCATGGGCAGTGTCTACAATGTTGGTCTCATGGCTCAGAAGGCTGAGGAGTATGGTTCTCACGATAAGACATTTGAGGCACCTGCCGCAGGGACAGTTCGTGTGGTGGATGAAACCGGCAGGGTGCTGCTTGCGTGTTCAGTAGAAAAAGATGATATCTTCAGAATGTGTCAGACCAAGGATGCCCCTGTTCAGGACTGGGTTAAACTGGCAGTTTCCCGGGCTCGTGCTACAGGGAGTCCGGCTCTTTTCTGGCTTGATCCCGAGCGTGGACATGATGCTGAACTCATTGCCAAGGTGAACAGCTATCTCCCAGATCACGATACCGATGGTCTGGATATTCGAGTGGTGACTCCCCTTGAAGGGATGCGGGAGTCGATTGCCAGAATCAGAAGAGGAGAGGATACTATTTCTGTCACCGGTAATGTATTAAGAGATTATCTGACAGATCTTTTTCCCATTTTAGAACTTGGTACCAGTGCCAAGATGCTCTCCATTGTTCCCTTGATGAATGGTGGTGGCTTGTTTGAAACCGGTGCCGGTGGATCTGCGCCAAAGCATGTGCAGCAGTTTGTTGCCGAGGGGCATTTGCGTTGGGATTCTCTTGGGGAGTTTTGTGCCATGGTACCTTCTTTTGAACATCTGGCAGCGACGTACAGCAATGAGAAGGCTGCTCTTTTTGCCAGGACGCTGGATCAGGCCATTGGGGAATTTCTTGAGAGTGAGAAAGCACCTTCACGTAAGGTTGGCGAGCTTAATACCCGAGGCAGCCATTTTTATCTGGCGTTGTGCTGGGCCAAGGTTCTTGCCGCTCAGACCGAAGATCCAGAATTACAGGAGAAGTTTGCCAGAGTTGCAAAAGAGCTGAGTGATAATGAAGGGCGTATCGTCAAAGAGATGATCAACTGCCAGGGACAGGCAATTGATCTTGGCGGCTATTATATGCCGGACTTTGATAAGACCTCTGCCGCCATGCGACCCAGTACTGTCTTTAACCAGATTGTTGATGTCCTGTAAGTCGCAGTTGAGAGAAGCAAGGTCCCCTTCGATGTCTGTTCTACATCTTGACCTCAAAGGGGATTGTTTTTGCGTCCAAGTTCAAACTGTGCCCGAAATTTGTCAATGGTTTTAGTTCATTGGGTCATTAGATCTGGAGTTTAGAGTTTCGTGCTGATGTAGCCTAAGATTCAACTAAAATTACATCCGCATAAAAAATAATAAAATTTAACGAAAAAACAAATAAATATATTGACATAATAATACGATAGCGGTAGCCGCGCTTTCTCAGC
>JAJRQL010000190.1 GCA_024280265.1 Deltaproteobacteria bacterium | reverse complement strand
ATTTATTTTGGACAATTTCTGGAAAATCAATTATTCAAGGTTCCCTATATAAGAATCCATTTTCTGATAAAACTCGACTACAATATGTTCAACAATTTAACATAGTTACAGTAGGAAAATTTTTTACTATCTTATTGTAAATATTAGAAATCTGCCGCAGCTTCTTTTTGCGCATTAAAAATTAATCCCAGATCGACTAACGAAAAAAAACGGGAAACTTCAGTTCTTTTACCGATATCCTTTTGTTGAGTTTCGACAATATTTTTTGTATGTATCATTGAACACGAAAATCCCTGCCACTTTCATCCATTATTTTCCAAGGAGTCACCATGGCCCTGCATGTTGTAAATCACCCACTCATCCGTCACAAAGTAGGACTCTTACGAGAAAAAGACATCACCACCAAGGACTTCAGGGCTCTGGCTTCTGAAATTGCACGGCTCTTGGGATATGAAGCCACCAAAGACATTCCAACCGAGTCCAAAACCATTGAAACCTGGGCCGGACCTGCAGAGGCCCAAATCATCAAAGGTAAAAAAATCACCTTTGTCCCTATTCTTCGGGCGGGCCTTGGTATGATGGACGGTGTTTTTGACCTGATCCCATCTGCTAAGGTCTCCATTGTCGGCTTTTATCGTGACGAGAAGACCCTTCTCCCAGTCCAATACTACGTAAAACTCGCTAAAAACATTAAGCAGAGGACTGCCCTTATCCTTGACCCCATGCTCGCCACTGGTGGGACATTGAATGCAACCATCACCCTTTTAAAAGATGCCGGTTGTACATCCATTAAAGGACTCTTTCTTGTCTCAGCACCTGAAGGTATTAAAAAAGTACAGGATCTTCATCCAGATGTGGACATCTATACTGCCGCTCTCGATGACAGGTTAAATAAGAACGGATATATCCTTCCTGGCCTTGGTGATGCCGGTGACAAACTCTTTGGCACTAAGTAATATGCTTACCATGAAGCCCTGAAATATATCACCAATA
This sequence comes from Deltaproteobacteria bacterium, assembly GCA_024280265.1. Taxonomy (GTDB): domain Bacteria; phylum Desulfobacterota; class Desulfobulbia; order Desulfobulbales; family Desulfocapsaceae; genus Desulfocapsa. The sequence continues at coordinate 8,998 of JAJRQL010000190.1, read as the reverse complement.
CTGCCATTAAGAAAACTTGGAAGGCCGGTACCCTGCAAACTTGTGGCATTTCGAAAACACTCATCACAGTAACTCTCAGCAGTTAAGGAGCAGCCCTGCCCATGGAAACGCAACCCATTGATAGTGATTATAATTTCCAGTTGAAAGATATCATTCTTGGTGCACAGATGCTTTTCGTGGCACTTGGAGCACTGGTTCTTGTGCCACTGCTCACCGGACTGAACCCTAACGTGGCACTCTTTACCGCAGGCGCCGGAACGCTGCTCTTTCAAATAGTTACTAAAGGAAAAGTCCCCATCTTCCTCGCCTCCTCTTTTGCCTTTATTGCTCCTATTATTTATGGCGTGCAGACTTGGGGGATAGCCGGGACCATGTGCGGTCTCCTGGCGGCAGGCCTCTTTTATGTTTTGCTCTCCATTCTTATTTATTTCCAGGGTGGTGAAGTTCTGCACACCATCCTGCCTCCCATCGTAACAGGTCCTGTTATTATGGTTATCGGCCTCATCCTGGCCCCAGTTGCTGTGTTTATGGCAACGGGTATGACAGGTGACGGCTCCATGGAACTGGTTCCCCGAAACACCGCTTTAATTGTCTCCGCGACCTCCCTTGGAGTGACCCTTGCAGTCACTCTCCTTGGACGGGGTATTTTCAAACTCATCCCCATTCTTTGTGGAATCATTGCCGGATACCTGATTTCCATTCCATTCGGCTTGGTTGACTTCAGCCCTGTGAAAGAAGCATCATGGTTTGCGATGCCCTCCTTCACCTACCCTGAATGGAACCTTGAGGCCATACTTTTTATTGTTCCTGTGGCTATAGCCCCTGCCATTGAGCACTTTGGTGACATTCTGGCCATCGGCTCAGTTACCAAAAAAGACTACATAAAAAATCCCGGTATCCACCGCACCATGCTCGGTGACGGCCTGGCAACAAGTCTTGCTGCAATCTTTGGTGGACCGCCAAACACAACCTATTCCGAAGTAACCGGAGCAGTTACTCTCACAAAGATCTTTAACCCGGCCGTTATGACCTGGGCCGCCATTGTGGCTATCGCTCTTGCCTTTGTCGGAAAAGTTGGTGCGATGCTCCAGACCATTCCCTCCCCTGTCATGGGCGGAATTATGCTGCTTCTCTTTGGTGCAATAACCGTTGTCGGACTCAACACCCTGGTGAGAGCTCAGGATGAGCTTACTGAACCCCGGAACCTTGTCATTATTTCTCTTATTATGGTACTTGGAATTGGTGGAATGAGCTTTTCTGCTGGTGCATTCACTGTAAAAGGTATTGGGCTTGCTGGTATTTCCGGTGTCCTACTCAACCTTTTGCTACCTGGTAAAAAGAAAAACAATCCTGATCCGACATGACAGAAAAAAAAGCAAGTTCTCCGGGTACTCTCTATGTTGCAGCTACCCCCTTAGGGAATCTGGAAGACATTACCCTTCGCTGTTTACGAGTGTTGGGCGAAGTCGACCTTATTGCCGCAGAAGATACCCGCCACACCCGTAAGCTTCTCACCCACTTTCAGATACCCCCCCCCCTTATCAGCTACTACCGTGAAAAAGAAGCCATACGGGCACCCCAGCTCATTAAACGCCTCCTTGGCGGCGAATCCATTGCTCTGGTTTCAGATGCTGGAACGCCAGGGATTTCCGACCCTGGTGCTGTTCTTGTCGCTCTTGCCCATGCCAGCAACATACGAGTGGTTCCCCTACCCGGGCCTTCCGCCGTCACCACAGCTCTTTCTGTTGCCGGGCTGGTAAATCCTCATTTTCTCTTTCTCGGCTTTGCCCCTTCCAAAAAATCCCAGCGAAAAGCACTTCTCACCTCTCTTGTTGACGCACCCTGGCCACTGGTCTTTTACGAATCTCCGCGACGTATTGAAGCTCTTCTCGCCGACATCATGAATACCATGGGAGATCGCAACGGATTCTGGGGCCGGGAACTGACCAAGTCCTATGAGGAACTCAAAAAAGGTCCCATCAGTTCACTTCTTGAGCACGCATCCAGAACAAACAACCGAGGGGAATTTGTTCTGGTCATTGAACCTGGAGAATCTGTGAAGGCCGAAGGCGAAAACCTCTCTGAATTACTCCACTGGTATCGCGACAACACTTTCCTGTCACTTAAAGATGTCAGCCGTAAACTGGCTGGTGACCTTGGACTCTCCAGGTCTCAGGTTTACCAGAAAGCCCTTGATGTCTACAAAAACAAAACAGAGCCACAGAACTGACATCATGCCTCCTCCTGCAAGCATCTGTTTTTCCATTGACAGGGGAGGAACATTTACCGATGTCTATGGCACTATCCCTGAGCAGGACATAGTCTACACAGAAAACCTCCTTTCATCAGATCCTGCAAATTATCCTGATGCGCCCCGTGAAGGGATCAGAAGAATACTTGAACGCCACCTGCAGAAAATCCTGTCACCATCATCCCCCCTCGGCACCACAGGAATACGATGGATACGAATGGGTACCACCGTTGCCACCAATGCCCTGCTTGAAAGAAAAGGGGCAGATACCGCTCTTGTCATCAGTAAAGGCTTTGCTGATCTTTTAGCCATCGGTGACCAGACCCGGCCCGATCTTTTTGATCTTGCCATCAGAAAACCCGACCAACTCTACAAAACTGTTTTAGAAGTTGATGAACGAATAAGACTTGTTCAGCCAGGCGAAAAGGTTGACCCCAAACACACTATCACCGGTACCAGTGGCGAACGCTTTCTGGTACTTGCACGTCCGGATAAAAAATCCATTTACCAGGGACTTAAAAAGATTTATGCCGATGGTATACGCAGTGTTGCTATTGTCTGCATACATGGATATGCCGTCTATGATCATGAGCTGCTCATAGGAAAGATTGCCACAGAAATCGGCTTTAGCCAGATATCCCTGTCTCACCGGATCATGCCACAGGTTAAAATCGTCGCACGGGGTGACACCACACTGGTGGATGCCTATCTCAGCCCTCACATACATCAATACCTTCTCTCATTCAAAGCAGGTTTCAAGGACGGTCTGCGTAATACCCCGCTGCTCTTCATGCAATCTGACGGAGGCCTCACTGTTGCAGAACGATTCAAGGGATCAAATGCCATCCTCTCCGGCCCGGCAGGTGGTGTTGTTGGCTGTGGCAGCAGCGCATATCCGGAAACAGGGAAACGTCCTGTCATAGGTTTTGATATGGGGGGGACCTCTACGGATGTTTCAAGGTTTAACGGTGCATGCGAACTCACCCAGGAAACTGTTATAGCAGGAGTTCGGATTCAGGCGCCACAGATGCACATTAAGACTGTTGCAGCGGGTGGCGGATCGAGATTGTTCTACCGAAAATGCATGCTTCAGGTTGGTCCGGAATCAGCAGGAGCTCACCCGGGACCTGTCTGCTACCGAAAAAAGGGCCATCTTTCCATCACCGACGCAAACCTCTTTCTCGGCCGGATCCAGGCTGATTACTTTCCCCATATTTTTGGTCCTGATGAAGATCAACCGCTCGATCTGCAATCTGTGCGTACCGCTTTTAGAGATCTCACCAGGCGTATAAACAGTGATTACGGAAAACAAGGTCTTCCCCCAAAAAGCCCTGAAGAAATCGCCCTCGGCTTTCTAGAGGTTGGCAACGAGACCATGATCCGGCCCATACGGGAAATTTCTGTGATGCGCGGCTACGATATCAAAGAGCATGTCTTTTCCTGTTTTAGTGGTGCTGGCGGACAACACGGATGTTCTATCGCTGCAAAACTAGGAATGAGGACTGTCTTTATTCACCGTTATGGCGGGCTCCTTTCTGCAATCGGCATATCACAGGCCCAGATCGTCGTAGACCGACAGGAAACTGCTGCAGAGCCCCTCACATCTCAGTCCCTGCCCCACCTCAATGCACGTTTACTGGAACTTGAGACAAAATCCCTCCTGGAATTTGAACAACAGTGCAGTGACAAGCACGCAGTTGAGATACACCATTCCCTCAACCTTCGTTTTCAGGGAAGTGACAGCGCCATGATGATCCCTGTGATTAACAAGACCGATCCGACTAACTCTTTTCTCAATAAATACCGGCAGGAATTTGGCTTTCTCCTTAAGGACCGTGACATACTTGTCGACGATATCCGGGTCAGAATTTCAGGAAGCGCCCCTTCTGCCCCCAGGCAAACGCTACCTGATCCTGACGGATCCCTTGCAACAGACGTGGTGCGATGTTATTTTAAACAGGGTTGGTTGCAGACTCCTGTTTATCTGCTGGAGAAAATTTGCCAGGACACGAGCATCCCTGGACCTGCTCTCATTATCCAGGACGGTTCGACTATCCTGGTCGAACCAGGTGCCCATGCCCGGCGTAACCAATATGGTGACATCCTCATTGAACTTGGCCTGAACAGCACTGAAAGAGTCACAACTGCAATGGACCCCATACAACTTTCCATCTTCAGCAATCTTTTCATGTCCATAGGAGAGCAAATGGGAAGAACCCTCCAGAAGACCGCTATCTCAACAAATATCAAGGAGCGACTGGATTTTTCCTGTGCCGTTTTTGACAACCATGGCGATCTGGTTGCAAATGCCCCCCATATCCCTGTTCACCTCGGAGCCATGGGAGAGGCAATAAAGAAGCAGATCCATATCCATGGCAACACCCTTGAGCAGAGAGACGTTCTCCTTTCGAACCATCCTGCCGCTGGGGGATCTCACCTCCCGGATCTCACCATCATAACACCGGTCTGGCACAACGAACAAATTGTATTCTATGTAGCAAGCCGCGGACACCACGCAGATATAGGTGGTATTACTCCCGGATCCATGCCTCCCTTCTCAAAAACGCTAGCAGAGGAAGGAGCCGCCATTATCTCCATCAAGGTGGTCAGCAAAGAAGAATTTCAGGAACAACAGATCGTCGCAGTCCTCAGCGACTTTGCCGACCCAAGCCACACACCACCCATTGCCGCTGCACGTCACATTGCTGATAATATCGCAGACATCAAGGCTCAGATAGCAGCCAACAGGAGTGGTATCCGGCTGCTTCATGAAATAATAGCCAAATATGGCCTTGATGTAGTTGAGGCGTACATGAAACATATTCAGACAAATGCCGAACAGACCGTGCGGGCAATGCTCGTTGAACTGTGCCATAAAAGAGGCATAAAGGATACCCTGAAGCTGTACAGTGAAGACTTCCTTGATGATTCCACTGCAATCCGACTGAGCATCTCACTTTCAGCAAAAACAGGTGATGCCCTTTTTGACTTCCGGAAATCAGGAAGCCAGCTCCCTGGAAACCTCAACTGTCCCAGAGCTGTGGTCCAATCCGCCATTCTTTACTGTCTCCGTTGTCTGATTGGCGAAGATATACCACTTAATCAGGGCTGCTTAAACCCAATCACTATCAGGACCGCCAGTAACTCTCTTCTTACCCCGGATCAGGAAGCAGCAGTGGTCGGAGGAAATGTCCTCACCTCACAGCGAATCACGGATGTTATCTTCAAAGCCTTTGCGGCCGCTGCAGATTCACAGGGCTGTACCAACAACCTCACCTTTGGAAATGAGAGTTTCGGGTATTATGAAACCATTGGCGGAGGTGCCGGTGCCGGGCCTGGCTGGCACGGCCGGTCCGGTGTTCACACTCACATGACCAACACCCGCATCACAGATCCTGAAATACTGGAACGCCGTTATCCGGTGTTGCTGAAAACCTTTTCTTTTCGAAAAAATTCCGGTGGCGCCGGTGAATACCGTGGTGGTGATGGTCTTATCAGAGAGATCCAGGCGCTCACCCCCCTGCAGGTTTCCATACTTTCCGAACGACGAAACTACCCGCCAAATGGTATTCTGGGGGGCGAAAATGGAAAGTGTGGAAAAAATTACCTGGTTCTGGACAACTGCACAACAGAGATTGGGGGGAAAAATTCCATTTCCCTCCAAGCTGGAGATGCTATTCGTATAGAAACACCGGGTGGTGGTGGATTTGGCACCAGAAAATTCTCATCTACCACCTGAAACGAGGCGATAATACTTAATCATACCAACGGTTCAATTACTCCCTATGAAAACCAGAAGCTGTGTCACTCCACGAAAGAGATTTATTTACGGTATCCACAAGCCACAATACTGTAGCAAAAACCTCCGGAAAGAACTTCAGGAACGTTCCCTTGGACACCTCAACACCGGGGAATTATATACAAATATTGCCAATTATCCCGAAAAAGATGTTCAGGTCGATAATGCCGACTGGATTTTTGAAATCCCCAACCCCTTTTCCTTTCGTGGCTCTACTTATATTGACAGAGAGTGGGCTGATGGCAGCGCACTGAATCCTCACAAAATCAGCCTTCCCCACCCCAAAGAGCTCTCTTTCCATAAACTGCTCAAAGAGAAGGAAATTCCTTCAGTGTTTTTGCAATCTCTTCCTGCCCCCCTGCACCTCGCCCTTGCCACGACTTCCACAGATCCGGACGATCTGATGGCACTTGCTGAACTCTCCTGCCAAATTGAAAAGGATGAGAGAGGTTTTCCAACAGGACTTTCTTACCAACAAACCCCCCAGGGATATATCCGGGCTGTAATCAACAATTACGCGCTCTTTGAAGCAGTCGCCAACAATCCGTTTTTACCTGATTCATACAAGGAAGTCATGGCACTTCGACCCGGAGCACAGGGGACGAATGAAATTGTTGGGGAATATAAAGATTCTGATGACAAAACCCATGTTTTTGAATACTTACGAAGAAACTCTTACATAGCTGGTGGTCATTACGCCGCCAATATGGCTGACGACGCTATTCGATACTCCATTGCCCGGCTCTCTGAGGAAGATATGACAGGATTGCGGCATCTCTTTTACCAGAGAAGCTATGTACGCCTTGCTGATACGATCGGCCTTGAGGGAAAACAGAAACTGGAGCCCTGCAGCGCGGATGCTCTGGAAGAGCTGCGCAAGGCGATTCTGACTGTGCTCCTGAATGACAACACCCTGGCTGGTACAACCACCCTCTGGGGGTGGAATTTCGGGTTTGACTACACCCCAACTGATTACCGCCTTCACGCCTCCCATCAACAGGTTCATCAGCAATACGCAATGATTCCACGGGAAGTTGAAATATATTCAGGCAGCCTCAGCTACTCGGAGGGCAGCATGTCCGCCTTTGGCTGTGGCGATATGGTAGCTGAAGTTATTCAAAACTACTTTCAGGAGCACAACAGTAATTTCTTTGACGACTATCTTGGCTGTATCAGAAATAATGTCCGGATGGACGAAAGAGAAGATCTGGAATCGAGTCTGATAGTCTGGGAAGATACACACAGTATGCTGTTTATCCCCAAAGCACAGACCTCGCAATGGGAACTGCAACTGATGGCACTCCAGAATAAAGACGGCAACATCATAGGAAACATTCTGGAGGCCGACACAGCCTCCAGAGCATCCCTTGACAGAGGGATATTTCTGGCCCAGAAGATTCTTGCCAGACTTGGCGCCAGGATGGTCACATCAATAGAATACCCCAAACGGATCCAATACCAAAAATCCCCGAAACAGCACCTGCTCTACAGTTTTCTTCCACGCCTGCCGCAATCTCCAGGTGCCTTCAGCGAAGCACAACTCCGCTATATCAATGGACACTACCCGGAAGATTTTGCCAGCGTCTGCAGAAAGGAACTGAAAAAGCTCAACAGAGAGAAGAGTTGTTAATGCTCGGTCACCTTGTCCTTTCTTTTAAGAACTTTCTGAAATCCCAGCTGCTCCTGAACATTAATAACCAGTGATCCGCCAATGTTGGCACCAAGCTGAACACTGTTTCCCTCCTCTTCTTTTTTCAAGATGAGAAAAACACCAATATCGAGAGGATTATTGGCCTTGATGATCTGCTGCTCACTATCATCTAAAAAGATATCATAGTTCAGATCGTAGGCAGTTGGATCAACAAGAGTGAAAGTTACCACAGGCGATTTACATGATTCCAGCCAATATGCGAAAACTTTTCCATCATCCTTGTGAAAAATCTTAAAAGTAGTGTATTCTTCAAAACCGGGAATACCCTTGGGGAATGTAAAGATTTTATCCGATTGAATTGATGGTTGTTGCGTTACTCTGCTTTGCATACTCATGATCACTCCCTGATTGTTGAAATTAAAAAAGTTGCTGGTAACTCTTTTATCGGTTGGCTGGTGGCTTTTTATTAGACTTTTGTTTACTGTTTTTTATTGGAGTTATTACCATGGACACAAATGGATTTTTTGGAAACTGGGGTGGAGCCTATATCCCGGAGGTACTGCACCAGACCTTTCAGGAACTGAAAGAAGAATATGCCAGATGCCGCAAAGACCCGGAATTCTGGCAGGAATATCTAACTCTCATGTCTACTTACTCCTGCCGTCCCACACCGCTCACTTTTGCTGAAAACCTCAGTCGCCATTTCGAAGGAGCAGCTATTTATATCAAACGCGAAGACCTCAATCATACTGGTGCCCACAAGGCCAACAATGTAATGGGCCAGGGATTACTGGTTAAACGCATGGGGAAGAAACGGGTCATCGCTGAAACCGGTGCTGGACAGCATGGAATGGCCACAGCCACCATGGCCGCCAAATTTGGTCTTGAATGCACCATATATATGGGCGAAGAGGATGTCCTGAGGCAACGCCCCAATGTTTTCTGGATGGAGAAAATGGGCGCCACAGTTATACCGGTGACAGATGGTTCCCGAACCCTGAAAGATGCAATCAACGAAGCATTCCGGGACTGGGTCACCAATGTTGATGACACCCATTATGTTTTTGGTACAGCCTGTGGACCTGCCCCTTTCCCTGAAATGGTATCCTGGTTCCAGTCCATCATCGGCATGGAAGCAGCCGAACAAATCATGAAATATCATGGCAAAATGCCTAAAAAAGTATATGCCTGTGTTGGAGGCGGCTCCAATGCCATGGGTGTTTTCAAACGCTTTCTTGATGAGGATGATGTGGAACTGGTAGGAGTTGAAGCAGGTGGTCACGGTGCCGACAGTGGT
>JAJRQL010000189.1 GCA_024280265.1 Deltaproteobacteria bacterium | reverse complement strand
TGCACTAAAAGAAAAACGAAAACCGAGAGCAAAGCAACGAAAACGACGAAAACGTTCGTTTGCAAATTTCTAACCGGACACTACTGAAGGACAATACAAAAAAAGTACCCAACTTACACAAAAAAATCCCCATGCTCAAGCAAACAGAGCATGGGGCCAGAAGAGAAAAGACAGGATCTGAAATATGGAAAGAGAAACCGATCAGCTATTCTGCAGCTTCTTCTTTGAAAAATGGAACTTCTATGAGACGACTCTTTAATCCGTCACCACTCAACTCCTCAACGGAAAGCCATTTAAAGCCCCTTTTCTGCGCTTTATCAAAAGAGAAGATATCTTCAAACAGAGCTTTCTGGGTTTCATCAAAAGATGATGTCCAGAGTACTGCGCCGCTTGTCGCGTCTATCAGTTCCATAGAAACAGCTGCAGAAGCGGGAGTTTCTGCTGACATAGGTGTGCCTACACGATCTCTATACCTGGTGAGACTGGTTTCCAGGACAACGCCGCAACGGGTAGCCTCACCAATAACTTTAACCTGCTGTGCTCGCCCTCCCCAGGGATCACCAAGGATGGCATCAAGCTGATTTTCTGTGAGTAGTTTATACTCTACACCGTCACCAAACTCAGTTGCCATAACAGAGTTCAGATAACTCGCTCCGGCAAGGAGCACTTTTTTACGTTCAGCAGTGACACGGCTGGTCACAGCCACAGGGATCATGACGGGCAGCACAGCGACACAAGTCACCTCCGGGAGAGGCGCAAGCTCTCTGCTTTGGTTATCTTCAGAGCTGGAACACGCTGACAGAAACAATACACATACACACAAAATAGAGAAATTTTTTCCCACAGAAGACCTCTTTGGTACGATGTAATTAATGTGAGAAACCAGACAGGGAAATAATCCCTGCCCAGCCTCTGTAAATGACTTTTATCTTAAAGCAGTCCTTTGGAAGATAAAGTTCCAGTAAGACCGTCAAGCTTTACCGTTGCCTGATTCATAGCACGGGCAAGTCCCTTGAAAACAGCCTCAATGATGTGATGACTATTACTGCCATGAATCAGATCTATATGGAGTGTCACTCCAGCATGCTGAGCAAAGGCCCGCATAAACTCCTGGGCAAGAGCAGTATCAAAGGTGCCAAGTTTCTGATCAGAAACCATGGCGTCATAGTGAAGATAGGGACGATTGGAAATATCAACAACCACCCGAACCAGAGTCTCATCCATGGGCAAATAGCAGAGACCGTAACGGGCAATACCTCCCTTATCTTTAAGTGCCTCGGAAAACACCTGCCCCAGACAGATACCGATATCCTCAACTGTATGATGATCATCTACTTCGGTGTCACCTGTTGCCCTCAACGACAAATCAAAAAACCCGTGTACCCCAAAGAGAGTAAGCATGTGATCCAGAAAGGGCACACCAGAGTCAATCTCTGTCTGTCCACTTCCATCAATCACAAGGTTAAGATTGATATCCGTTTCCTTAGTTGTACGCTGTATGGAACCCTGTCTCTTTTTTTGATCACCCATTGGTGCCTCACAAAATATAAATAAATTGAAAAATAATTTAATTAAGATAAGATTATAGCACACTTTCCATGATCAAGACCATCTCTTTTTTCATTTGAGCTTTGACTCTTTTTGCTTTTCCTGATAGATTAGGTTAATTTTTCTATTGACAAGACAACGCATTCATGAGTATTTTGAACGCCGTTTTGTCAATACATGAGCGGGAATAACTCAGTGGTAGAGTGTAACCTTGCCAAGGTTGAAGTCGCGAGTTCGAATCTCGTTTCCCGCTCCATTAACAGCTCAAAAGGTTCGACATTGCTCGAACCTTTTTTTAATTATTATTTGCATCATCCCTAGAGGACAACAGAAGAACATGAAAACCTATCTTACTCCGGTCAACGAGATCGAAAGAAAATGGCACCATGTAAATGCCGAAGGTAAAATCCTTGGCCGTCTGGCTACAGAAATTGCAGCCAGACTGCGTGGCAAACACAAGCCGACCTTCTCAACCTTTATTGATAATGGGGATTTTGTAGTAGTTACCAATGCCGACAAGATTCGTCTTACCGGTAGAAAATGGGATCAGAAAAAATACTACCACCACACTGGATACATTGGTGGTATCAAAGAAACTACTGCCAAAGAGCTTCTGACGAAACACCCCACAGACCTTCTGTTTAAAGCTGTAAAAGGTATGCTCCCCAAGAATACGCTGGGTCGTGCGCAACTGAAAAAACTGAAACTGTATGCCGGCTCTGAGCATCCTCACGCAGCACAGATGCCTACCGAACTAGATATATAAAAGAAGCAAGAATTTAAGAGATAACGGAGATATACAATCATGGCTCAAGATCGTTTTTACGCCACCGGTAAGAGAAAAAGTGCTGTCGCAAAAGTATGGCTTACCCCGGGTACTGGAAAAATTCTGGTTAACAAAATGACCCCGGAAGATTATTTTGGTGGAACCTTTAAAATCCAAAAAATTGACAAGCCTTTCAAAGTTACCGAAACTTTTGAAGACTTTGACGTCATGGCCACTCTTCTTGGTGGAGGAAAATCAGCTCAGGTGGATGCTTTGACCCATGGAATTTCCCGTGCCCTGCTTGAAGTGAACCAGGAAAACAGAATGACCCTGAAAAAATCAGGCCTCCTAACACGTGACCCTCGTATGAAAGAGCGTAAGAAATACGGTCAGAAAGGCGCCCGCGCCAAATTTCAATTTTCTAAACGTTAATCCGTTTATGTTTTTTCTCTCTTCTGGAAACACTCGGAAGAGCAGAATATGAAGTTATAAAACGAAGCCGTTTCTGGTTTTTGAAGGGAATAACAGATCAACTGTTATTCCCTTTTTTTTATTTAATTTCTCTATTTTTACCAGGAGAGCGTCATGCTACGAGTCGCCATCATAGGGGCATCCGGCTATACCGGAGTGGAACTTGCCCGAATTCTCTGCAATCATCCTGAGTTTGAGCTGACAGCAGCCACCTCCAGACAATATGCAGGAAAAGCCCTGTCTACAGTATTCCCGAATCTCCTGAAAAAAACAGATCTTACCTGTGAAAACCTCTCCATTGACAAACTCTGCAGACGGGCTGATCTCTTTTTCGCAGCAGTTCCACACAAAACCGCAATGGACCTTGTCCCGCAGCTTCTTAAAGAAGGAAAAAAAGTCGTAGATCTTTCCGCTGACTTCCGATTACGCGACGTTGCCGTTTATGAAGAGTGGTATCAGGAGCACTCTTCCCCAGACTTTATTGGCGAGGCGGTATATGGTCTTCCGGAACTGTATCGTGAGCAGATAAAAGAGGCCCGGCTTATTGCAAACCCCGGCTGCTACCCAACCTCTATTGTCCTTGGACTTGCCCCATTGGTAAAGAACGGTCTCATCGATCCGACAAGCATTATTGCAGACTCAAAATCAGGTACCACCGGAGCTGGTCGGGCTGCAAGTGTGGGTACCCTTTTCTGCGAAGTTCACGACGGATTCAAGGCCTACAAAGTTGGAGGAACGCACCGGCATCTACCTGAAATTGAACAGGAGCTGAGTGTTTTAAATCAGAAGGATATAACCATATCCTTCACCCCTCATCTGCTCCCCATTGCCAGAGGAATCCTCAGTACCTGTTACGCAAACCTCAACCATGATGTTTCAGAGCAGGAGATACGCAAGCTCTTCATAGAGATGTATAATAATGAGCCTTTTGTTCGATTACTTCCCCTGGGAAGTTTTCCAGCCACTCAACATGTACGGGGATCAAACTTCTGCGATATCGGATTCACAATAGATGCTCGCGCCAAACGTATTATTGTGGTTTCGGCAATAGACAATATTGTAAAAGGTGCTGCAGGTCAGGCCATTCATAATATGAACCTGATGTGTGGAATTGAAGAGACGGCTGGACTTGAAGGAGCACCATTCTTTCCCTGATTCGTTGATGCGTAACATAAAGCTCACCATAGCCTACGACGGCCCAGATTTTTCAGGATGGCAGAAACAGCTCAATGCGCCCACCATCCAGGGTGAGCTTGAAAAAGTTCTCAGCACCATTACAAACGCCCCCGTCACTTTGAACGGAGCAGGCCGTACCGATGCCGGAGTCCATGCTCTCGGGATGGTCGCAAATTTTAAAAGCAACTCTTCCATTTCACTTTCCAGACTTCATGCTGGTGCCAATTCAATGCTCCCTGCAGCCATTCGTATCCTCAGCATTGAACAAGCCCATCCCGACTTCCATGCACGCTTCACCTCTCTTTCCAAATCCTACAGCTATACCGTTGCAACTGGAGCCATACAGTCACCCATCGGGCGCCTTTATGCAGTCCACGTTGCGCAGTTCCTGTCATTGTCTGCAATGCGGCAGTGCCTGAAAATAATTACGGGAACCCATGACTTCGCCAGTTTTGAAGCCTCAGGCTCCAGGGATAAAACAATTCGGACAGGAAGGGGCAGTGTTCGATCACTATACTCAGCTATCCTCACTGAAAGCGGCCCTGACCGACTCCAGTTTCAATTTACAGGAGATGGATTTCTCCGCCACATGGTACGAAATATAGTGGGAACCATTCTGGAAGTCGGAAAAGAAAAAAGAACAGTGACAGAATTTATTACAATCCTGGATGCCAAGGACCGGTCCAAAGCCTGCGCCACTGCACCAGCCCACGGCCTCTTTCTTGAGGAAATCAATTATCCTCAGCAAGGGGACATCTCACTGTAACGTGGCGAACATATTATGAATCACATTTCCCCGAAAGCAATCAGACATCTTCCCGAGGCTGATATCCCTCTTGATGGGGTTACAGCTTATCTGTCCCAATCCGCTTCTCACCAGATACTGTTTATGTAGTTTGAAGAAGATATTGAGCTCCCGGAACATTCCCATGCCGCCCAAATGGGGATAGTGTTGGAAGGACAAATTAAATTGGTAATTGACGGTACAGAGAAACTCTTTTCCAAGGGTGATCGATATTACATTCCAGAAGGTATCAAACATTCGGGAAAAATACACTCGGATATGCAGATGTAACGTTCTTTGATGAGCCTCATCGTTATCCCCAAAAAGAGACTTCACAGCCGCCTGAACCCAGGATCAACTGATGCCGATTTACGATAACAAATCAACACATCGAACGGTGAACCTTACAAAAGGACACTGACCTGGTGCTTTGAATTCAAATAACAGGATTCAAAAGAGACTAAGTACTAAACACTGAAAATGAATTTCTCTGCAGGGGGATGATTATCCCCATCACAGCACGTAATTGCAGGTCAGCTCTTCAGGTAAAACCGATCACAAACTGTTCAAACATTGAGCTCCCTGGATTACTTCATAGCATCAGCCACTGCCTGACACACATAGTCAATATTTGAGGTAGTGAGGCCCGCGAGGTTAATCCGGCCACCGCCAACGATATAGATATTGTTGTTTTTTCTCAAACTTGTCACCACTTCATCTGACCAGCCGCTGAATGAAAACATCCCTCGCTGTCTTTCAATAAAAGAAAAATCGCCATCAACACCCTGAGCCACAAGCCCTGCAACCAGGGAACGACGCATGTCAACAATGCGATCACGCATGGCGGCAAGCTCTTCCAGCCACATCGTATGCAGGTCCGGAGTATCAAGGACCATAGTGGCTACAAAACCGCCATGGGCAGGGGGATTCGAGTAGTTGGTACGAACCACAGTTTTCAAATGACTCATGGCCACTTCGGCCTCGACCCTTGCAGGAGTTACCACCGTTATGGCTCCGGTACGCTCATTGTAAAGACCAAAATTCTTAGAAAAGGAGCTAGCCACAAAAAAATCGACACCTGCCGCGGCAAACTGTTCCACAGCGATCCGGTCCTCATCAACCCCATCACCAAGCCCTGATAGGCAAAGTCAAGAAACGGCAACCAGCCCTTACTGGCGGCAAGCTCTGCAACCTGTTGCCACTGTACACCATCAAGATCGACCCCACTTGGATTATGGCAACAGGCGTGGAGAACAACCACATCACCCCCTGGTATTTTTTCAAGATCCGCGACCATTTTATCAAAATCGAGACCCTTAGTTGCGGCATCGTAGTATCCGTACCGGGAAGTCCCAAACCCGACTGCACCAAAAATTCCATTATGATTGGCCCAGGTGGGAGAGCTCACCCACACTTTCGCATCACCATTAAATTTATGAATAAGATCAGCACCCACCCGCAGAGCGCCAGTCCCACCCGGCGCGTGAATGGTTACTGCACGGCCACTGGAAATGACATCACTGTCTGCCCCAAAAATAAGACGCTGTACAGCTGCAGCATAGGCGGGATCACCGGAAATAGGAAGATAGCTTTTTGAGAACTGGGTTTCAAGGAGCAGTTTTTCAGCAGCCTTCACGCAGCGCAGTACCGGAGTATTTCCAGCATCGTCTTTATACACACCAACGCCAAGGTTGACCTTCTGCGGATTCTGATCTTTTTTAAACTCTTCAGTAAGACCCAGAATGGAGTCAGGAGGAGCAGGCTGAACACTTTTCCACATGATATTTTCCCTTAAATTATAGTAAATAGTAAGTCCCTGTTTTCTAAATTCTTTGATAACGCGTCCTAAGTATTGTGCAAGCTTTTTCTGGTAAACTCTCCAGTATAGAGACAAAAATACCAGTCACGAGACGTCAAAACCGGTATCCAGATAAATCGATTCTCACGGCCTGTTATTTCCTCTGCACAGACTGTTTGGCAAGAAGAGACTGCAATTTCCATGGCGATGAAAGACAGGCCCTGGATTGAGAACAGGTAGACATAATATCACAAAAGGCTAAAAACTCAGCAAGTGTATCATTTATTTTCTGATTTTTTCGCGTAATTACCTGGAGCTTACGTTTCATATCCACCCCTTCAAACTGCAGGG